>NZ_JAPDBZ010000033.1:0-32885 GCF_027705505.1 Aeromonas sp. QDB56 | reverse complement strand
ACTGTGCTCGGTGATTGATCCGGGAGATCAGATCACCACTTGGCTAGATAGTTCCCCGATTTGTGCAACAAGGCCGAACAGATTGAGTCGTCCGACAGGGGGGCACCCATGAGACACAGACGGCCGAGTTGCTCGGTGCGCAGGTTGCGCAACAAGCAAAGAGCAAGAACGAAAGATCAGACCCTGGTCTGGCCCTTTCTCGTACTGTGAGGCAGGTCTGCGGCGCAGAAGTGGATGACGCTGACGAGGCCAGGGTCCCGTCTTGTCGCCGGATGCGATGACGGGACGTATTAGCACTCGCGATGGCGGGGTTTCTTTTGTAAAATTCCCGTCCCCTTCCCGCTGCGGTTTTTATGTGTATGGCAGAGCAAGTGACGGCGAAAAAAGACGCCAAGACACAACAGCTGAAAGTACCTCCCCACTCTTTTGAGGCCGAACAGTCCGTACTGGGCGGCCTGATGCTGGACAACGAGGCCTGGGATCGGGTCGCCGAACGGGTGATCGACAAGGATTTCTACAGCCGTCCGCACCGCCTGATCTTCCAGGCCATGACCCGCCTCTCCAATGCGGGCAACCCCATCGACCTCATCACCCTGCAGGAGGAGCTGGAGCGCTCCGAACAGCTGGAAGAGGCCGGTGGCTTCGCCTATCTGGTGGAGATCGCCAAGAACACCCCGAGTGCCGCCAACATCAGCGCCTACGCCGAAATCGTGCGCGAGCGTGCCGTGGTACGGGAGATGATCTCGGTCGCCAACGAGATAGTCGAAGCGGGCTACGAGCCCCAGGGGCGTACCTCCAACGATCTGCTGGACCTGGCCGAGAGCAAGGTATTCCAGATCGCCGAGCAGCGCACCAGCGCCAACGAGGGCCCCCAGCCCCTGAAGCTCATCCTCGAGCAGACCGTCGACAAGATTGAAGAGCTGTTCAAGACCCCCCACAACGGGGTGACCGGCGTGTCGTCCGGCTACAACGATCTGGACAAGATGACCGCCGGCCTGCAGCGTTCGGATCTGGTCATCGTCGCCGCCCGTCCCTCCATGGGCAAGACCACCTTTGCCATGAACCTGTGCGAGCACGCGGCCCTCACCGCCGACAAGCCGGTGCTGATCTTCTCCCTCGAGATGCCCTCCGAGCAGATCATCATGCGTATGCTCGCCTCCGTGGGGCGCATCGACCAGACCAAGGTGCGGACCGGCCAGCTCGACGACGAGGATTGGGCGCGGCTCTCCTCCACCATGGGGCTGCTGCTGGAGAAGGGGAAGATGTACATCGACGACTCCTCCGGCCTCACCCCGACCGAAGTGCGCTCCCGTGCCCGCCGGGTGGCGCGGGACAACGGCGGCATCAGCATGATCATGGTGGACTACCTGCAACTGATGCGGGTGCCGGCGCTGTCTGACAACCGAACTCTGGAAATCGGTGAAATCTCCCGCTCCCTCAAGGCGCTGGCGAAAGAGTTGCAGTGCCCCGTGGTGGCGCTCTCCCAGCTGAACCGAAGCCTGGAACAGCGTGCCGACAAGCGCCCGGTCAACTCGGATCTGCGGGAATCCGGCTCCATCGAGCAGGATGCGGACTTGATCATGTTCATCTACCGCGACGAGGTCTATCACGACGACAGCCCCGACAAGGGGATCGCCGAGATCATCATCGGTAAGCAGCGTAACGGCCCCATAGGACGAGTGCGGCTCACCTTCCAGGGTCAGTTCTCGCGCTTTGACAACTACGCGGGCCCGGCGTTTGATGATGACTACTAAGTCGGGAGCCTGCTCCCGGTATCCAGACACAGTTTTCCCGGTTCGACAATTCTGCCGGTCCGGCCTTAGACGATGAGATTTGAGGGCTGACACCACCCGGTGCCTGATTATCATGCCCTCGTAAGGGAAAACAGATGAAAGCGGCTATCGCCCAGATCAATACAGCGGCCCTGCGCCACAACCTCGCTGTGGTGAAACGCCACGCCCCCCAATGCAAGATCATTGCCGTGGTCAAGGCCAATGCCTACGGCCATGGGCTGCTGCCGGTTGCCCGCACCCTGGTGGATGCGGACGCCTACGCGGTGGCCCGCATCGAAGAGGCGCTGATGCTGCGCTCCTGCGCCGTGGTCAAGCCCATCGTGCTGCTGGAGGGCTTCTTCAGCGCCGCCGACCTGCCGGTGCTGGCGGCCAACAACCTGCAGACCGCGGTGCATACCTGGGAGCAGCTCGAAGCGTTGGAGCAGGCGGAGCTGCCTGCCCCCGTGGTGGCCTGGCTCAAGCTCGACACCGGCATGCACCGCCTCGGGGTACGGGCCGAGGAGATGCCCGCCTTTATCGAGCGCCTCGCCAAGTGCAAGAACGTGGTGCAGCCGTTCAACGTCATGACCCACTTCAGCCGCTCCGATGAGCTGGAGCAACCCACCACCCGCGAGCAGATCGACCTGTTCAGCCAGCTGACTGCGCCGCTGTCGGGCGAGCGCGCCATGGCCAACTCGGCGGGCATCCTGGCGTGGCCGGATTCCCACTGCGACTGGGTGCGCCCCGGCGTCATCCTCTACGGCGTGTCGCCTTTCCCCAATACGGTGGCGGCGGATTACGACCTCAAGCCGGTGATGACCCTCAAGACCCAGCTCATCGCGGTGCGCGATCACAAGGCGGGCGAGCCGGTAGGCTATGGCGCCAATTGGGTGTCGGATCGCGATACCCGGCTCGGGGTGATTGCCATCGGCTATGGCGACGGTTATCCGCGCATGGCCCCCAACGGCACGCCAGTGCTGGTCAATGGCCGCATCGTGCCTCTGGTGGGGCGTGTCTCCATGGACATGACCACGGTGGATCTCGGCCCCGGCGCCACCGACAAGGCCGGTGACGAGGCGGTGCTCTGGGGGGAAGGGCTGCCGGTAGAGCGGGTGGCCGACCAGATCGGCACCATTCCCTATGAGCTCATCACCAAGCTCACCTCCCGCGTCTTTATGGAGTACGTGTAGGCGAGTCGCCCCTCATCCCCCATCCTTCTCCCGCGAGGGGAGAAGGGAGAACCAAAAGGCCGCCCCGACAAGGGCGGCCTTTTTCATGGGCGTGTCCCAGAGACGAAAGAACAAGCCCCGCATCTGCGGGGCTTGAGTCTCCGTCACTATGTGGCGCTTAGCCTATGGTCATCAGGCTGGCGTTGCCACCGGCGGCGGCGGTGTTGACCGAGAGGGCGTGCTCGATGAGCAGGCGCTCCAGCGGGATGTCGGTCTCGCCGCGATGCAGGCCGTGCACACCGATGATGGCGCCGTTACGGGCTGCCTGGCGCGCGGCGGCGAGCTTGCTCACCTCTCGCAACTGATCCGAGTCGCCGTGGTGCAGCAGGGCATCGAAGTCCGTCTCCCCCGTTGCCCAGTCCGCCACCAGCGCAATGGGATCCCGCACCTCGGTCGGCAGGGAAGAGAGGAGGGCGCGTGTCTGGGCATCGTCCGGCAGCAGCACCTGGCTGCCGACCGCCAGACAGGCGGCCAGCTGGGCCAGCAGGTCGGCCTTCTCCTGGGCAAGACAGAGCACCCGTTCCCGGGGCAGCAGGCTGTAGCTGTTGCGCTCGCCGGTGGGGCCGGTCAGTAGCT
Organism: Aeromonas sp. QDB56; assembly: GCF_027705505.1. Lineage (NCBI taxonomy): Bacteria > Pseudomonadati > Pseudomonadota > Gammaproteobacteria > Aeromonadales > Aeromonadaceae > Aeromonas > Aeromonas sp. QDB56. The sequence continues at coordinate 29,308 of NZ_JAPDBZ010000033.1, read as the reverse complement.
GGGTACGGCCGCTCTGGGAGAGCGCGGCGTAGTGATCGCACAGGGCGGCGAGGGCCGGCTCCTGCTTGCTCGCCCAGTCGCGCAGGGCTACGAGGGGGGCTTTCGCCTCGGCATGCAGGGCACCGGACTCCTGGTGCAGCTGGTTGGCCACCGCCTCCTGGGGACGGGCGCCGAGCAGGCGATACATGTAGAGCGGGCCACCGGCCTTGGGACCGGTGCCGGAAAGCCCTTCCCCACCGAAGGGTTGCACCCCGACCACGGCGCCCACGATGTTGCGGTTGACGTAGAGGTTGCCCACCTTGGCCACGTTCACCACCTGGGCGATGGTCTCGTCGATGCGGGTATGAACACCCAGGGTCAGGCCGTAGCCGCTGTCGTTGATCTGCTCGAGCAACTCCCCGAGCCGGGTGCGCGGGTAGCGGACCAGGTGCAGCACAGGGCCGAACACTTCGCGTCCCAGTTCGTCCAGGCTGTCGAGCTCGATCAGGGTCGGCAGCACGAAGGTGCCGCGGCTGCAGGCATCCCCCTGGGTGCGAGCGATCTGATGCACCTTGCGCCCCTTGTCGCCCATCGCCTTGATGTGGCGCTCGATGTTGGTCTTGGCCTCGGTGTCGATGACGGGGCCGATGTCGGTGGAGAGGTGCTCGGGGCTGCCGACCTTGTACTCGGCCATGGCGCCCTTGAGCATCCGGATCACCCGATCCGCCACGTCATCCTGCACGCACAGCACTCGCAGGGCGGAGCAGCGCTGACCGGCGCTGTCGAACGCCGAGGAGATGACATCCATCACCACCTGTTCGGTCAAGGCGGAAGAGTCGACGATCATGGCGTTCTGGCCGCCGGTCTCGGCGATGAGGGGAATGGTGCGACCCTGGGCGTCGAGGCGACCGGCCAGGTTGCGGGAGATGATGCCCGCCACCTCGGTGGAGCCGGTGAACATGACGCCGCGCACCCGTTCGTCCGCGATGAGCGCCGCACCCACGGTCTCTCCACGGCCCGGCAGCAGTTGCACCGCACCGGCGGGAACCCCCGCTTCCAGCAGGATGCGCACCGCTTGTGCCGCGATGAGGGGGGTCTGCTCGGCAGGCTTGGCCAGCACCGTATTGCCGGCGGCCAGGGCCGCGCACACCTGGCCGCTGAAGATGGCCAGCGGGAAGTTCCAGGGGCTGATGCAGACCACGGGGCCGAGCGGTCTGTGGGTGTCGTTGGCGAAGTGGTTGCGCGCCTGGGCGGCGTAGTAGCGCAGGAAGTCCACCGCCTCGCGTACCTCGGCGATGGCGTTGGCGAAGGTCTTGCCGGATTCGCGAACCAGCAGGCCCATCAGGGGTTGCAGTTCGGATTCCATCAGATCGGCTGCCCTGTCCAGCACGGCGGCCCGCTCGGCTGGCGGGGTGGACTGCCAGATCTGGCCGCTCGTGAGGGAGCAGGCGAGCGCCTTGTCCACAAGCGCTACCGTGGATTCGCTCACCTGACCGACGACATCGCGGTGATCCGCCGGGTTGAGCACGGGCTGGAACTGGGTCGGCGCCTCGGTGTCGCAACCCAGCATGGGCACGGCTTGATAGGCGGTGTTGGTGCTGGCGAGCAGGGCGGCGGAGAGTGACCCCAGGCGGTGCTCGTTCGCGAGATCCAGACCTGCGGAGTTCGGGCGCGCCTCGCCGTAGAGATCCCGGGGCAGGGGGATGCGCGGATGGGGCAGACCCAGGGTCCCTTCACGGGCGGCCATCTGCTCGATCTGCTGCACCGGATCCTGCACCAGATCCGAGAGGGAGATGTTGTTGTCCGCGATGCGGTTGACGAAGGAGGTGTTGGCCCCGTTCTCCAGCAGGCGGCGCACCAGGTAGGCGAGCAGGGTCTCATGGCTGCCCACCGGAGCATAGATGCGGCAGGGACGACCCAGCTTGCCGTCGGCCACCTTGCCGACCACCTGTTCGTAGAGCGGTTCACCCATGCCGTGCAGGCACTGGAACTCGTACTGGCCCGGGTAGTAGTTCTGACCCGCCAGCTGATAGATGGCAGACAGGGAGTGGGCGTTGTGGGTGGCGAACTGGGGATAGATGGCCTCGGGCACCGCCAGCAGCTTGCGGGCGCAGGCGAGGTAGGAGACGTCCGTGTAGGGCTTGCGGGTATAGACCGGGTAGCCTTCCAGCCCTTCCTGCTGGGCGCGCTTGATCTCGCTGTCCCAGTAGGCGCCCTTCACCAGACGGATCATCAGGCGGTGACGGCTGCGCTTGGCGAGATCGATGACGTAGTCGATCACATAGGGGCAGCGCTTCTGGTAGGCCTGGATGACGAAGCCGATGCCGTTCCAGTCGGCGAGGGACGGATCGAAGCAGAGCTTCTCCAGCAGATCGAGGGAGATCTCCAGGCGATCGGCCTCTTCGGCGTCGATGTTGATGCCGATGTCATACTGCCTGGCGAGCTGGGTCAGGCCCAGCAAGGTGGGGTAGAGCTCCTCCATGACGCGATCGTACTGGGCGCGGCTGTAGCGCGGATGCAGGGCGGAGAGTTTGATGGAGATACCCGGCCCCTCGTAGATGCCGCGACCGTGGGAGGCCTTGCCGATGGCGTGGATGGCCTGCTCGTAGGAGGCCAGATAGCGTTTGGCGTCCTCCTCGGTCAGGGCCGCTTCCCCCAGCATGTCGTAGGAGTAGCGGAACCCCTTGCTCTCCATGCCGCCTGCGTTCGCCAGCGCCTCGGCGATGGTCTCGCCGGTGACGAACTGTTCACCCATCAGGCGCATCGCCATGTCGACGCCCTTGCGGATGAGCGGCTCACCCCCCTTGCCGATGAGTCCCTTGAGGGAGCTGTTCATGCCCGCCTCGTTGTGGGTGGCCACCAGCTTGCCGGTGATGAGCAGACCCCAGGAGGCCGCGTTGACGAACAATGAGGTGCTCTGGCCCAGGTGCTGGCTCCAGTTGCCGCCGCTTATCTTGTCGCGGATCAGGGCATCCCGGGTCGCCTTGTCGGGGATGCGCAGCAGCGCCTCCGCCAGGCACATCAGGGCCACCCCTTCCTGGGAGGAGAGGGAGAACTCCTGAAGCAGCCCCTGCACCAGGCCCTGACGGCCGCTGGCGCTCTTCTGGTTGCGCAGCTTCTCGGCGATGCCCATGGCCAGCTTCTGGGTCGCGTCAGCCTTCTCCTTGGGCAGACGAGCCTGCTCCAGCAGCATGGGGACGGCTTCGGTCTCGGGGCGGCGATAAGCCCCCGTGATGGCGGCCCGCAGCACGGACTGGGGCAGAATGCTCTCGGCAAACTCGAGGAAGACCTGGATGTCCTGCTCGGTCAGGGTCTCGGCGGCCTCTTCCCCGGCGGCGGCAGCCAGCCCGGAGTGCTCGGGCGGGGTCAGACCGAGATCCAGTTGCTCCAGATAGGTGAAGATGGCTTGCTTGATCAGCCAGTGGGGAGTGCGATCCAGGGTCTGCGCAGCCTGTTTGAGGCGGTCGCGGGTCGCTTCATCGAGTTTGACGCCGAGGGTGGTAGTGGCCATGGGACTTCCTGTGTCTAGAAGGTAACAATATTACCGGACGGTTAAATTTCGCCGATGATGGTGCAACCAGGTGCAACCTTCAAGCAAGAAATTTTAATGTATTGGTTACATTGTTGAATTCTTCCATGAATCCGGTCTCCATCAGGCTCCTTTCAAGCCCGCCGCTTGTCCGCTTTTCACAGCATTATTAATGGGTTGGCAATGCATCTTATGAATGCCTACATGAGGTGCAACCCACTGCGAATCGGGTTGCACTTTTGCGTGTTCGACCGAGCCCGGGCTGTGAGCGCGGCTCCCCCGTGCGCAGAAGGGGGCGGAGCGCCACCTGACAGAGCCCCGTGCTCTTCTATGCTGTTAGCTGGCCACAGGGGCCAGCTATCGGTGACAAGGAGAAACCCATGGCGCGTGTCAGTACCTATCTCAATTTTGCCCGGGAGACGGAGGCTGCCTTCCTCTTCTATCGCGAAGTGTTCGGCGGAGACTTCAGCGGCCCCATCCACAGGTTCAAGGAGTCCCCGGGTTGCCCGGGCCAGCCCCCTTTGTCGGAGGAAGACGGGGAGCTGGTGATGCATGTGGCCCTGTCCATCCTTGGGGGTCACGTGCTGATGGGCACGGATGCTCCGGCCAGCATGGGGTTCACCCTGGTACAGGGCAACAACAGCTACCTCAACCTGGAGCCGGACAGCCGGGGCGAGACCGATCGCCTGTTCGCAGCCCTGGCCGAGGGAGGTCAGGTGGAGATGCCGCTGGCGGAGATGTTCTGGGGTGACTATTTCGGATCCCTGGTGGACAAGTTCGGCACCCACTGGATGTTCAACTGCCAGAGCAAGACCTGACGGCAGATCTGCAATGAAAAGGGCGCCATGGCGCCCTTTTCATCTTTATTGCCCATCACAGTCCCTATTTGCTGCGCCTGCCACCTGCGCTGGTATGCCCCGGGCATGGGATTGGGATTGCAGTGCGCTGAGCTGCCTTATGGCGTGCGACCCACCATGTCAGCGGGAATCACCCAGGCATCAAACTGCTCCGCGCTGAGGTGGCCCGAGGCAATGGCCGCCTCCCGCAGACTCAGCCCCTGATGGTGCGCCCGCTTGGCGATCTCGGCCGCCTTGTCATAGCCGATATGGGGGTTGAGGGCCGTCACCAGCATCAGGGAGCGGGAGAGCAGATCGTCGATCCTGGCCTGGTTCGGGGTGATGCCGACGGCGCAGTGGTCGTGGAAGCTCTGCATGCCGTCCGCCAGCAGCCGCACGCTCTGCAGGACGTTGTAGGCGATCATCGGCCTGAACACGTTGAGCTCGAAGTTGCCGCTGGCGCCGCCGATGTTGATGGCCACATCGTTGCCCATCACCTGGGCGCACAGCATGGTGAGCGCCTCGCACTGGGTCGGGTTGACCTTGCCGGGCATGATGGAGGAGCCGGGCTCGTTTTCCGGAATGATGAGTTCCCCCAGCCCGCTGCGGGGGCCGCTCGCGAGCCAGCGCACGTCGTTGGCGATCTTCATGAGGGAGGCCGCCAGCGTCTTGAGGGCGCCGTGGGCATGGACCTGGGCATCGCTCGCCGCCAGGACCTCGAACTTGTTGGGAGCGCTCACCAGCGGCAGACCGGTCTGCTCGGCCAGGGTCCTGGCCACCGCGTCGGCGAAACCTGGGGGGCAGTTGAGGCCGGTACCCACCGCCGTGCCCCCCAGCGCCAGCTCGCACAGATGGGGCAGGGCGGCCCGGATGTGGCGCTCCCCCTGACTGAGCTGGGCTACCCAGCCGGAGATCTCCTGCCCCAGGGTGAGGGGCGTGGCGTCCTGCAGGTGGGTGCGGCCTATCTTGACGATGTCGTCGAAGGCGGCGGCCTTGCTCGCCAGGGTCTCTTTCAGGGGGACGAGCGCCGGCAGCAGCCGGCCCGTGATGGCGGTGACGGCGGCCAGGTTCATGGCGCTCGGGAAGACGTCGTTGCTGGACTGGCTCTTGTTCACCTCGTCGTTGGGGTGTACCAGCCGCCCCTCGCCACGGGGGCCGCCGAGCAGCTCGCTGGCCCGGTTCGCCAGCACCTCGTTGAGGTTCATGTTGGTCTGGGTGCCGGAGCCGGTCTGCCACACCATCAGGGGAAACTCGGCGTCGTGCTGGCCGCACAGGATCTCGTCGGCGGCCGCCATGATGGCCTGGGCCTTGCGCGCGGGCAGCAGTCCCAGGGCGTGATTGACCCTGGCACAGGCGGACTTGATGCGGGCCAGGGCATGGATGATCTCCCTGGGCTGGCGCTCTCCCGAGATGTTGAAGTGGTGCAGGGAGCGCTGGGTCTGGGCGCCCCAGAGCCGATCGACCGGGACGGCGATCTCCTCGAGGCTGTCGTGTTCAATCCTGATGGTCATGGTGCCTCCCGCCGGCAGGAAAAGGGGCGAGGGAAGATCCCTTGCCCCTCACAGCATGGCAAATCCCGCGGGCGAACGCTCAGGTCACCGCGGTCGTCATGGCCCCGGCCAGGGGGTGAAACGGCGTCAGCCCGGCCAGGGGCGCGGCCGTGATGAACTCCTGAGTGGTCTCACCGTGCTTGAAGATCTTGAAGCCCTCGCCCCGGGCGCTCCAGTATTCGATGCTCTCGCCGCCGTGCTCGCCGCTTACCTGAAGCAGGCTCCCTTCGCGCAGGGCCACCACGGACTCGCTCGGGTTGATGGCACAGAACTCGGCGAGCCGCTCGTCCCGGGTCTCCCCCATGTGGCCGCTGATGCCGGCATCCAGGTAGTGGTGGGGGTTGATCTGCAGGGGGAACAGGCCCAGCGCCGGCAGCACGGCGGCGCTGCACACCGGCATGTCGTTGGTGGTGAGGATGCTGGGGGTAGCCACGTTGCAGCCGGCGCTCCAGCCCACATAGGGCACGCCCCGCTCGCGCACGGCGCGCTGGATGGGCACCACCAGGCCGTATTCGTGCAGCAGCTGGTTCAGGCGCCAGGTGTTGCCGCCGCTGATGAAGATGGCGTCGGCCCGCTGGATGGCATCCACCGGATCGTCGAAGTGGTGGATGCTGATGGCCTTCACCCCCAGGCTCTCGCTGAGTTCGAAGGCGCGGGCGTTCCAGTCGCTGCGGATCACCGCGTAGGGGATGAGCAGGATGCGCTTGACCTGTTTGCGGGCGAGCAGGGTTTGTACCCGCTCCCGGGCCCAGCCGAGCAGGCCGGGGTGTTCTGTGGTTTTGCCGTTGCTGAGCAGAAGCAGTTCCATGAAAGCTGTCCTCAAAGGGTGAAAGCGGAGGAGGGAGGATCACTTGGGCCGGTGCGGCCAAGTGGCCGTCGGGGCATGCTAGCACCCCGGGCCGGGCGGTTCTGTGATCCGGGGACCCATTCAACCACAGCGAAGGGGCGGGTCAATGCCAATGGATGAATGCGCAGCGCCAATGAAAGACCCCGCCGAGGCGGGGTCCGAGGAGGGCTGGACGGATCAGGAGGCGGTCGCCTCGGCCACCCGGAACTCGGGCTGCTGGCGCAGCTTCCACAGCTCGCTCCACTTGCGCAGGGCGGAGATCAGGATCAGCGCCCCCAGCACCAGCATGATGAGGGAGATGGCGCCGTTCATCGGGTTGTAGCCCTTGGCGGCCGAGTTGAAGTAGACGTTGCGCATCATCCAGTAACCGGCGTAGTTGACGGTGACGAACAGGTAGGCCAGCGGGATCAGGCAGGTCAGCATGTAGCGGCGCTTGTGGGCCAGTCGCAAGATGATGGTGGCGCCTATGATGAGGCCCACCGAGGCCATCAGCTGGTTCGAGACCCCGAACAGCGCCCACACAGAGCCGATATCGCCGGACATCAGCAGATAGCCCCACATCACGCAGGCGAGCACGCTGGCCCCGATGGCGCCCGGCATCCAGTCGATGCGCTTGAGGGGCGGGTAGAACTCGCCGAAGAAGTCCTGGATCAGGTAGCGGGAGACCCGGGTGCCGGAGTCGACGGCGGTCAGGATGAAGACCGCTTCGAACATCACCACGAACTGGAAGAAGTAGGAGGCGAGGTTACTGAACCAGGGCACCTTGGTGAAGATGTAGGACATGCCCACCGCCAGGGTGACGGCGCCGCCGGTGCGACCGTTCAGATCCATGCCGATCTCCTGGGAGAGGAAGGGCAGGTCCACCACCTGCATCCCCAGCTTGGCGAAGGCCTCCGGGGTGGCGTTGATGGCGAAGTAGTCCGCCGGGTGCAGGGCGGTGGCGGCGATCAGCGCCATCACGCCCACCACGCATTCGGCCAGCATGGCACCGAAGGCGACCGGCAGGATGTCGTTCCACTTGTCCACCAGTTTCGGGGTGGTGCCCGAGCCGATGAAGGCGTGGAAGCCGGAGATGGCGCCACAGGCGATGGTGATGGAGATGAAGGGCCAGACCGGGCCGCCCAGTACCGGGCCGCCGCCGTGGACGAACTGGGTCATGGCGGGGAACTGGATCTCGGGGTTGATGCAGATGACGCCGATCACCAGGGCGCCGAACACGCCGATCTTCATGAAGCTGGAGATGTAGCCGCGCGGGGTGAGCAGCAGCCAGACCGGCAGGGCGGTGGCGAAGAAGGCATAGATGGGCAGCGCCAGACTGATGGTCTCGGCGCGCAGGGTCAGCCAGGCACCGAAGGCGCTCTCCTGCACGTAGGGGCCGAAGAAGACGCAGGCCAGCACGGCGATGAAGCCCACCCAGGAGGCGGCTTGCAGGTTGCCGGTCAGCTTGTGCCAGATCCCCACCACCATGGAGATGGGGATGGTCATGAAGACCGCAAACACGCCCCAGGCGTTACGCTCCAGCGCGTGCACCACCACCATGGAGAGACCCGCCATGGTGATGGTGATGATGAACAGCATGGCGAGCCCCGTGCACCAGCCGGCGATGGGGCCGAGCTCGGCCTTGGCCACCTCGGAGAGGGACTTGCCCTGATGCTTCATGGAGGCGAACAGCACCACGGTGTCGTGCACCGCGCCGCCGATGACGCAGCCGATCAGCAGCCAGAGGAAGCTCGGCAGGTAGCCGTACTGGGCGGCCAGGACCGGGCCCACCAGGGGGCCGGCGGCGGCGATGGCCGCGAAGTGCTGGCCGAAGTTGACCCACTTGTTGGTCGGCACATAGTTCTTGCCATCTTCCAGCTCGTGGGAGGGGGTGACCAGCTTGTCGTCGGCCCGCAGCACCTTGCGCACAAAGAACACGCCGTAGAGGCGATAGGCGATGGCGAGGATGCAGAGGGCCGCAATGACGAAGGTGATTGCGTGTTGCATGACGGAGTTTCCTTTTCCTGCGGCCAATCTGGCCGGGCTCAGGCTGCACTCTACGCAGGCGGCAGGGAAAGGGGAGCGCAGAAAGGGTCAGTGGCAGAGGGCCGCCCGCGAGCGGCAGAAAAGCGGCCCCGAGCGGTTTGAGGGATGAGCCGGCGGGCGCGGGAAGCGGGTGAGCGGTAACGGGCAGGGGACGGGGCGAGTGGCCCGCCCCTCAGGGGATCTCCAACAATTCTTTGAGGGGCTTGAGGTAGCGCCGGCTCACCGGCACCTTGTGGCCGCCCTGGGTCACCACCTCCGCCAGGCCGCCGTCCAGCAGCAGGATCTCGCGGATCTGGCCCGGGTTGAGCAGGTACTGGCGGTGACAGCGCACGAAGCCGGTCTTCTCCTCCAGGGTGCGCAGGGTCAGCTCGGTGGTGCCTTGCTGCTGGGCGCTCACCACCTTGTTGCCGGCCAGATCGCTGTGGACGAACTCCACCTCGCCAAGGGGCAGCAGCAGGATGCGGTTGTGGCCGCTGCAGGGAATGCTGCGCAGGGGCTGGGCGATGCGGGTCGGATCCGGCAGCGGTTGGCCCGCCAGCTCACCCTTTGGCGAAAGCAGCCGCTGGATGCGCTCCAGCGCCTTGTTCATCCGTTCGCTGGTGACCGGCTTGAGCAGGTAGTCGAGGGCGTTCTCCTCGAACGCGCGCAGGGCAAACTCGTCGTAGGCGGTGATGAAGACGATGTGGGGGCGCAAGTCCGGGTCCAGCATGCTCACCAGCTCCAGCCCGCTGATGCGCGGCATCTGGATGTCGAGAAACAGCAAGTCGGGTTTCAGGCGATGGATGGCGGGCAGCGCCTCCATGGCGTGGGCACACTCCCCCAGCAGGCGGATGTTGCCCGCCTGCTCCAGCAGCAGCCGCAGCTCCTCGCGGGCGAGGGGTTCATCGTCGACGATCAGGGCGGTCAGCATGGGCTCTCCTGCAGGGGAAGGGTGATCCTCACCCGGGTGAATTGATGGGGGACGCAGTGAATGGTGACCCCGTACTCGGCGCCGTAACGGGCCTTGATGCGCCGGTCCACTATGTTCATGCCAAGGCCGCTCTCCTCCCGCTTGGCCTGATAGAGGCCGGCGTTGTCACAGACCTCCAGCACCAGCTGCTCGCCCTCCTGTCGCGCGGTCAGGGTCAGTCGGCCGGGCTCGAACATCTGGGAGATGCCGTGCTTGATGGCGTTCTCGACGATGGGCTGCAGGGAGAAGGTGGGCAGCCGGTACTCCAGCAGCGGCTCGGGAATGTCGATCTGCACGCTCAGGTGCTCGGCGAAGCGGGCCTGCTCGATGTGCAGGTAGGCGTTCACATGCTCCAGCTCGTCGGCCAGGGTCACCTCGTCCCCTTGCCGCTTGAGGTTCTTGCGAAAGAAGGTGGAGAGGTGGTGCACCAGGGTGCGGGCATCCTCGGGGTCGCGCCGGATCACCGCCGCCAGGGTGTTGAGGGCGTTGAACAGGAAGTGCGGGTTGATCTGCGCCTGCAACAGCTTGATCTCCGACTGGGCCAGCAGCCGCTTCTGCTCGTTGTATTTGCCCGCCAGGATCTGGCCGGAGAGCAGCCGCGCAATCCCCTCTCCCAGGGTGCGGTTGATGGAGGAGAAGAACTTGCGCTTGGGCTCGTAGAGCTTGATGGTGCCCACCACGGAGCCCTCTTCCCCCCGCAGCGGAATGACCAGGGAGGAGCCGAGCCGGCACTGGGGATGCAGGTTGCAGCTGTAGGGAATGAGGTTGCCGTCGGCATAGACCACCTCGTTGTGCTGGATCGCCTTGAAGGTGTGGGCCGAGTTGATGGCGGTGCCCGGCAGGTGGTGATCCTCGCCGATGCCGATGAAGGCGAGCAGCTTCTCCCGATCCGTGATGGCCACCGCGCCCACCCCGGTCTCCTCGTAGAGGATGCGCGCCATCTGCTGGCACGCCTGCTGGGTGAAGCCCTTGTCCAGCACCCGCATCGCCCGTTCGGCGATCTTGAGGGCGCGGGCGGAGAAGGCGACCGAGTACTTCTCCAGCATGGCGCGGTGATCGAGGATCATCCGCATGAACATGGCGGCCCCCAGGGTATTGGCCACCAGCATGGGGGCGATGATGTTCTCGATGAGATGGACGGCGTCGTCATACGGACGGGCCACCAGCAAGATGATCCCCATCTGCATCAGCTCGGCGATGAGGGCCACAGATCCCACTACCCAGGGGCTGAACAGCAGATCGAGCCGGTGGCGGGCGACGAAGTGGCGGTGCACCAGGCCGCCGAGCAGTCCCTCGGCGATGGTGGAGAAGGTGCAGGCCAGGGCGGTGAAGCCCCCCAGCGAGTAGCGATGGATGCCGCCGGTGAGCCCCACCAGCAGACCCACCACAGGGCCGCCGACTATGCCCCCGAGCACGGCGCCGATGGCGCGGGTATTGGCGATGGAGTCCTCGACTCTCAGGCCAAAGTAGGTACCCATGACGCAGAAGCCGGAGAAGATGAGGTAGCAGAGGATCTTGTGGGGCCAGCTCAGGGTCACCTGGGTCAGCGGCATGAAGAGCGGCGTCTTGGAGAGCAGCCAGGCGATCACCAGATAGACGCAGAGCTGCTGGAAGAGAGATATCACGAGCGCGAATTGTTCGAAAGCCACGGCACACTATCTCGAAAGGGATGCTCATCCAATGGACGCGGAGTATTAGCAAACCCCGATTTGCGCCGCAAGCCGCGGGCGCCGGAATAGCGCGCCTGCGCACAGATTTGCCGGCACCCTGAGCCAAAGGCATCCCTTCACCCTGGCTGCCGGTCAATCGAGCGCGACGTCGACCCACACCAGGCGGTGATCCGAGCTGACCCCCTTGGCGATGCCGAGCTTGGCGTCATACACCAGGTGATGGCCAGGCTCGAAGCTGGCCGGCCAGAACACGCCGGAGGCGACCGCGTTCAGGTTGGCGGAAGGCAGCACGTGGTCGAGCTGCAGGCCGCTGCTGCTGGTGATGCGCTCCGGGGTGGGGCGGTTGTTGTTGCGCTTGCACTGATCCGGCTGGCTGGCGAGGCACTCGGGGCCGCCCTGGCTGACCGGGATCAGGGCGCCCTTGGTGACGGCCTGGTTGACCAGCACATGGTCGTGCAGATCCCGGATGGCGGTGCGATCCCCGTCGCCAATCTGGGGATCGGCGTTGAGATCGCCGGCGATGACGAACCTGGCGCCCACGGGCAGGCCACCGGCCTTGCCGGCGTCATCCACCATGTAGCTTTCCCCTTCCACATAGTCCTGCCAGAAGGCGACCTCGGCGCGGTTTCGCCTGACGTTGTGGCGCGCCGCGTTGCCGAAGATGGGCGGGGTCGGGTGGGAGATAAGGAAGTGGATCACCTCCTCCCTGTCTCCCTGCCTGATGTGCACCGGCACGTCGGCGTGGTTCTTGGACGAGAGCGGGTACTGCTGCCAGGCTGCATCTGAATACCAGGCATCGCCACACTGGCGGCCGCTCGGGATCGGTGCCCTGGGGTTGTGGCAATCGTCGATGACCGGGTTTGCTTCGCCCGGCATCTCCTTCCACTTGAATTTCTGGAAGGTGCGGATCTGCCTGGTATCGATGGGGTACCGGGACATTACGGCGAAGGCGTACTGGCCGTGATAGTTGCCAAAGCCCCAGGCGTCGTCCGGCCCGTTGTTGCGCTTTCCGTCCAGGTTGAGGTCATGGCCGCTCATCAGGCCGGTGTTGGTGGCGAAGTTCTGCAGCACCGGGTAGCCGATGGCCTTCACCTCGTCGTGCTGGGCATAGGCCAGGTAGTTCGCGTTGAAGGCTTTGAGGTCCGTGGTGTCGCTGCCCTTGCCGTCATTGTCGAATTCGCTCAGCAGCAACACGTCCGGCCGGGTGCGCTGCACTATCTCGGCGATGTTGCGGATCTGCTGCACGTCGAGGGCCTTGGTCTTCTCGGCGCCGCTCAAGGTGCCGTCGGCGAGGCGCGCCAGCAGGGCATCCTGCTCGGTGCGGGTCAGGGCGAGCTCTTCCCCCAGCATGCCGGGTGCAGTGCGATCGAAGGCGAGATTGAAGGTGGCAAAGCGAACCATGGCGGGCCTCGGCGTCAGTGTGGCCGGGACAGCCTGCCATCTTTGGCAGGAAAATGGCAGCACCCTGCCGAATTTCATGGGAAAGGTGCCCGGGTTTCCCCCGTGACACGCAAGCGCCCGGCTCAGGCCCAGCGGGAGAGAGGGGAGGGAATGGCGTAGGCGTAGCCCTGCTGGTAGTCGCAGCCCAGCCGGTTCGCCACCTCGATATGGGCCTGGGTCTCCACCCCCTCGCACACCACGGCCATGCCGAGTCGTTGCAGGTATTTCACCAGACCCGTCAGCATGTTGAGGGCGTGGCTACTTCGCGCAGCCTGAAGCAGCAGGGAGCGATCCAGCTTCACGATCTCGTAGGGGAGCATCATCAGGCGCTGGAAATTGCACGCCAGGGAGCCGAAGTCGTCACAGGCGATGTGGGCGCCATGGGCCCGCAACACCTCGATCATCTCCCTGTGCTGGTGTTTGATCCTGACGTGCTCCAGCACCTCGAACCAGATGTCGATCCCCAGCTTGCGGGCCTGGAGCAGCACCAGCAACAGCAGATTGCGGTAGGTGGGGCTGGAGAGCGCCGGATTGAGGTTGATGGAGAGCGCATAGGGGCCTTTTTGGGCGAGCACGGGCAGATCGCGCATGATGGCCCTGAGCATGACGATATCGAGGTGCAGAGCGTCATCTTCGCCGAGGGCGGCAAAATCGATGCACTGATAACCCTGGCTATCGGCATCCCAGCGCCTGGCCAGCACCTCATACCCCTTGACTTGACGATCCTGGCCGATGATGGGCTGATAAAAGGGGACGACGATATCCGCCATGTTGGCCATGGCCCTTACGGGAGACTCTTCTTTGAACGCAAACATGGTTCTCACCTGACGGGAACATGGTTACGCATCATACAGGGAGGGTCTAAAGGGAGGCTGTAGGAAGAGTCTGATAATGGGCCCTGCTTGGGCGTGGGCAGGAAGGAGGGGGTCAGGGAAGGGCATGGCCCTGTGCAGGTGCGGCGCCAGCCTGGGGGGCTGCGTGCATGGCCTGGGCAAGCCAGGACCAGTCGAGCATGGGGGAACCCGCCTTGAAGCGCTGATAGGCGTATCCCTGGCGGATGGTCAGGAAGAGGGTGCTTGGCAGGCCGAGGCGGTTGAGGTAGCGCACCATCACGTCTCCCTGATAATCCCGCAGCCGCAGTTGCAGCTCGGGCAGTGTCAGCCCGTGCTCGCGACCCGTTTCATCCCAGATTTCAAACATCTGTGTGCACTCCTTGCGACATGAGGCTCCACTGTTTCTAAAAAGTGCGGGGAGGGCAATTGTCAGATCTGACAGCGCCATATGGATTCTATCCAGAAAAGTGAAAACCCGGCGCGAGGCCGGGTTGTCTGAAGGATGGTGGAGGGAGAAGGATTCGAACCTTCGAAGGCAGAGCCGTCAGATTTACAGTCTGATCCCTTTGGCCGCTCGGGAACCCCTCCACAGGGGCATTGCATATTGTGTTCAGGAAGATGGTGGAGGGAGAAGGATTCGAACCTTCGAAGGCAGAGCCGTCAGATTTACAGTCTGATCCCTTTGGCCGCTCGGGAACCCCTCCACGGGGTATTTTCCTGATTTTTCGCACTTGAATGGTGGAGGGAGAAGGATTCGAACCTTCGAAGGCAGAGCCGTCAGATTTACAGTCTGATCCCTTTGGCCGCTCGGGAACCCCTCCCCAAGTGCGAGGCCGCATACTACCAGATCCGGCAAGGTTGTGAACCCCTTGGCCGCATTCTGACGACAAAAAAGTGTCAAGTGGTCATTTTTTGATATGTTTCGCTCAAAATTCACACTTTTCAATGACTTTTATGTCGCTGCCGAAACGGCGAGGGGGCGTAGGGGGGCTGGCAGCCAGGAGCCCCGGGACTCCTGGCGGATCATGGGGAGCGGGCGCTCGCTCAGGCGTCGGCGGGGCGGGCCTGCTGGCAACCCTGCACCGCATGGGCGATGAGTTCGAGGGCGCTCTGCTCGCAGGGGGGCAGCACCTCGTCGCAATTCGCGATCGGGGTGACGCGATCTCCCCATTTGATGAGGGCGGCGCCCCAGGTCAGCCCGGCCCCGAAGGCGGCGGTCAGCAGGTAGCTGTTCGGCTTGACCCGACCCTGCTCCAGCGCCTCGCACAGGGCGATGGGCACGGTGGCGGCGGAGGTGTTGCCGTACTGCTCTATGTTGACCATCACCTTCTCCATGGGGGCGTTCATCCGCTTGGCCAGGGTCTCGATGATGCGCACGTTCGCCTGGTGCGGCACGATGAGGTCGATCTGCTCGGGGGCGATGCCCGCCTGGGCCAGTACGGTGCTGGTGGCTTCACCCATGCCGCGCACGGCGCGCTTGAAGATCTCCTGCCCCTCGAAGTTGAAGGTGAAGAGGCCGTCAATGTCGGCGAAACGCACCCGATCCGTACCGAAATTCGGCACGTGCAGTATCTCCCGCGCTTCGCTGTCACAACCGAGCTTGCTGGCAATCAGGCCGCTCTCCTGCTCGCTCGCCTCGATGATGACGGCGCCGGCGCCATCCCCGAACAGCACGGCGGTGTCGCGCTTGGCCCAGTCCAGCAACTGGGTTAGCCGCTCGGCACCGATCACCAGCACCCTTTGCATCATGCCGGTCTGCACCAGGGAGGTGGCGACCGAGAGGGCATAGACGAAGCCGGTGCAGGCGGCGTTGAGGTCGAACACCGCTGCCTTGTGGGCGCCGAGGGCCTGCTGCACGGCGGAGGCACCATTGGGGACCAGCGTGCCCGGGGTGGCGGTCGCGAGGATGATGCCATCGAGGGCGGCGGCGTCCAGACCTGCGCACGCCAGGGCGCGACGGGCGGCCAGGGTGGCGAGCGCCTGGGTGCTGACATGGGAGACCCGGCGGGCCTTGATACCGGTGCGCGGGTAGATCCACTCGTCCGAGGTATCCATGATGGTGCCGAGGTCATCGTTGGTCAGCGAGGCGGGGGGCAGGCATTTTCCCCACCCGGTGATAGTGGCGTATGTCATCTTGTCGTCGCTTATCGTGATGGCCGCCCTGGGGCGGAAAGTGGCGAAATTATGCCGCACGGGGCGTTCACTGTCATCCTGCGGTCCCCCCAGTGTAAGGGGAGTGGCGGGAGCAAGACCGTGATTTTGCTTAAATTTCCGCTTCTCCTTGCCGTAAGATGAAGGCCCGATCCCGGCGACCCCTTCCCGAGGTGACTCCTGTGCACAAAGCGAATCTCAATCTCTTGCCCACCCTCAAGGTGCTGCTGGAGACCCGCAACATCAGCCGGGCGGCGGAGCTGCTGAACCTGAGCCAGCCCTCCATCAGCAAGCAGCTCGGCCAGCTTCGCAGCGAGTTTGGCGACGAGCTGCTGGTGCGGGAAGGGCAGCGCTGGCTGCTGACCCCGCGGGCCGAGGCCCTGGCGGCCCAGCTTGCCGATTCCCTCGGTGCCCTGGAGCGGCTCTACGAGGCGCCGGAATTTGCCCCCGAGCGCTGCGAGCGGGTGTTTCGGCTCGCCTCCTCCGACTACGTGGCCCAGCACATCCTGCCGGACATCTGTGCGGCCCTGGCGAGGGCCGCCCCCCGGGCGGCGCTGGAGTACAGCCTGTGGGACAAGCGCCAGTTGCCCCAGCTCTGGCAATCGGAGCTGGACATGGTCTCCACCATCACGGAACTGGTGCCGGACCAGATCCGTGGCCTGCATCAGGGGGAGGACAGGCTGGTGGTGCTGATGGGGCGCCATCACCCGCTCTCTGGCATGGCGCCCAGTCTGGAGGATTACCTCGCCTGGCCTCACCTGCAGGTGAGCGGGGGCGGGGACAAGGACAGCCCGGTGGAGCAGGTGCTGGCCCCCCGCGGGCTCTCCCGCCGCTGGTTTGCCCGGGTGCCCTTCTTCCAGGCAGCGGTGGAGGTGCTGCTGCGCACAGACTGTCTGATGACCACCCCGGCCCATATCGCCTGGCAGCTCTCCCGGGAACATGCCCTGAGTTTTTGCGATCTCCCCTTCGCCACCCGGGTCCAGCAGTATCATCTGCTGTGGCACCAGCGCCACCACCTGGATCCGGCTCACCGCTGGTTCCGCGAGCTGGCCTATCCCTTCCTGCGGGATCACCTGCAATTCACCCTGGGGGAGAGTCGCAAGCAGTTGGCCCGAGGGCCGCAGGTGAGCCGCTGATGGCAGCGGGTTGTGCCACTCTATAGCTACTGGCTATGGACTCTATTCTTAACTTTCACTTCTGGCATAGCGAGCCACCCCCTACCCTGATCCCGGGTGACAACAATCGACACGAAGGAAGAGAAGGTATGGAGCTGACGAGTTGGCTGGCGCTGGCCGCCATTTGCGTGATGGGGGCCATCAGCCCGGGGCCCAGCCTGGCACTGATCATCCGCAATACGGTGCAGGGAGGGCAGGGCCACGGGGTTGCCACGGCGCTGGGACATGGCCTGGGAGTCGGCATCTATGCGCTGATCACGGCCCTCGGCCTCGCCATCCTGATCACCCAGACCCCGCTGCTGTTCGATCTCATCCGCTACGGCGGCGCGGCGTTCCTCGCCTGGCTCGGGATCAAGGCGTTGCTGGCCAGGCCTGCAGGGGGTGAGGCAGGCAAGGAGGAGGGACATCCGCCACGGGGACGTCAGGGGGCGTTCGAGGGCTTTATGGTGGCCTTCTTGAACCCCCAGCTCGCCATCTTCTTTATCGCCCTGTTCAGCCAGTTCGTGCACGCCGACACCGGCTGGCGTGAGGGGGGCATCATGATGCTGACCGCAGGCGGCATCGATGCGCTCTGGTATGTGCTGGTGGCCCAGGTGCTCTCTCGCGGGCCCGTACTCGCCTGGCTCAAGGCCAAATCCACCGTGATCGACAAGGTGAGCGGCCTGGTGCTGCTGGGGCTGGCCCTCAAGGTCGTGATCTAGCTCCGCGTCGGGTGCCTGCGTAGTCGGCATTCTGTCAGGGCCGGGGAATAAGGGGGCCGCCAGATGTCCTTGTACCTGGTCAATCCTGCATTCTGCGGTGATCTTAAGCGGGATCAAGGCGGGGGGCGGGGAGTCTGGCTAGAGTGGCGGCCATTTGCAGCCCTTCGAACCGGACGTTATGCGCGATCAGAACCATCACAACCGCCTGGAGTTGCTGGCCCCGGCCAAGAACCTCGCCTATGGCATCGAGGCCATCAACCACGGCGCCGATGCCGTCTACATGGGGGGCCCCGCCTTCGGTGCCCGCAGCGCAGCGGGCAACAGCCTCGAGGACATCGAGGCCCTGGCCCGCCATGCTCACCGCTTCGGCGCCCAGGTCTTCGTCGCCTTCAATACCCTGCTGCACGACCACGAGCTGGAGCAGGCCTGGCGCCTGACCCACCAGATCTACCAGGCGGGCGCCGATGCGCTGATCGTGCAGGACATGGGGCTGCTGGCGCTCGATTTGCCCCCCATCGCGCTGCACGCCAGCACCCAGACCGACAACCGCACCCCGGAAAAGGTGAAGTTTCTGCAGGACGTGGGCTTCTCCCAGGTGGTGCTGGCCCGCGAGCTCTCCCTTGCGCAGATCCGCGAGATAAGCGCCGCCACCAGCGTGCAGCTGGAGTTCTTCATCCACGGCGCCCTGTGTGTCTCCTACAGCGGCCAGTGCAACATCAGCCACGCCCGCACCGGCCGCAGCGCGAATCGCGGCGAGTGCGCCCAGCTCTGTCGGCTGCCCTGTTCCCTGCAAACGCCAGGGGGGGAGGTGCTGGTGGAAAACAGCCACCTGCTCTCCTTGAAAGACATGGATCAGACCGACAACCTGGAGGCGCTGATCGCCGCAGGGATCCGCTCCTTCAAGATTGAAGGGCGCCTCAAGGGGCTCGACTACGTCAAGAACGTCACCGCCTGGTATCGCCAGAAGCTGGACACCATCCTGGCGAGCCGCCCCGATCTGGTGGCCGCTTCCGCCGGTCGTTGCAGCTACACCTTTACGCCGGATCCCAAGAAGAGTTTCAACCGGGGCAGCACCGACTACTTCCTCCATGGCCGACAGCCAGGCATCGACTCGCCGCGCAGCCCGAAATACGTCGGGGAGCCGCTCGGGCGCGTCACCAGCGTGACCCGCGATGGCATCGAGATCGACGGCCAGGCCGTTGCCCTCAACAACGGCGATGGCCTCGGCTTCTTCAAGCCGGGGGGCGAGCTGGTGGGGATGCGCCTCAATAAAGTGGAGGAGAAGGCACAGAGCAAGCGGTTACTCCTGTCGGAACCCATGCCCGGTCTCAAGGTGGGCACCGAGATCTTTCGCAACCACGATCAGGCCTTCAGCAAGCAGCTCGAAAAGGGGAGCGCGGATCGCCGCATCCGGGTCGATATGCGGTTATCGGAGTGCGACGAGGGACTGCGGCTCGAACTTGTGGACGAGCAGGGCATTGGCGCCGCCGTCACGCTCCCCTGCGACCAGCCGCCGGCCGACAACCCGGAACGGGCGCTGCAGCATGCCAGGGATCAGCTCGGCAAACTCGGCAACACCCTGTTTGTGGCTCGCCAGATTGAGTTGGCATTCACTCGCCCGCTATTTATTGCGGCTTCACAGCTTAACGGCTTGCGCCGGGAGGGGATCGCCGCCCTGGAGGCGGCCCGTCTGGCTGCCTACCGGCGACCCGAGCGGCGCATTCCCCTACGAGGCGCCGTTTATCCCCAGCATCGGCTCTCCTACCTCGGCAACGTGCTGAACAGCGCGGCGGAGCAGTTCTTTCGCGAACACGGGGTGGGGAGCATCGCCCCCGCGTATGAGGCGAACAAGGAGGAGCGGGAAGTGGTGCTGATGACAACGAAGCACTGCATCCGCTACAGCCAGCAGCTCTGCCCCAAGGAGGTGCCCGGTCTCAAGGCCGAGCCCCTGGAGCTCAAGATGGGCAAGGAGAGCTTCCGCCTGCGTTTTGACTGCCACCGCTGCGAGATGCAGGTGATGGGCAGCCTGAAGAGGGGATGATTGCCCGTGTGGGCATGGGGATGGAGCGGATTTGATGGCAGTATGGGGCGCGGTCTTGTCACGGATATCCCGTGGTGAGACACCTTCCCCCAGCCTTCTTCTGACAAAGGATCCGTCATGAACATCCATGCACTGCCGTTTTGCACCACGAACTGGGCCGAGGTCCCGCCGACCGAACACAAGGGAGAGCGCGGCGTCGCCCGCTGGCACACCCGGCAGTTCGGGGAGCTGCGGGTGCGAATGGTGGAGTACTCCCCCGGGTATCTGGCGGATCACTGGTGCAGCAAGGGTCATGTGCTGCTCTGCCTCGAAGGGGAGCTGCACACCGAGTTGCAGGATGGCCGCGTCTTCACCCTGACGCCGGGCATGAGCTACCAGGTGGCGGACAACGCCGAACCCCATCGCTCCTACACCGAACTGGGCGCTCGCCTCTTTATCGTCGACTGAGCCGCCCTCTTTCCCGCTTTCCCCTTGCGCTTCAGGAACTTGCCATGCTTGAACTCAGACCCAACTGCGAGTGCTGTGACCGGGATCTGCCCGCCGACACGGCGACGGCCTACATCTGCTCCTTCGAGTGCACCTTCTGCGCCGAGTGCAACGATCAGTATCTGCACCTGACCTGCCCCAACTGTGGCGGCGAGCTGGTCAGGCGCCCGCGCCGCCCGGCGGCCAAGCTGCTGAACAACCCCGCCTCCCTCCAGCGCGTCTTCAATCCGGCTCTGAAAGCGGCGCTGGGCAAGGGGGGCTAGGGCTCTCCCTTCATGGGAAGGGCTGGGCTGGCAACTGGCTCGTCCCTGTGGCTCTTGACCTTCTCCCGGCGGCAGCCCCTATCAAGGGGGCTCACACCAAAGGAGCAAAAGATGACGGAGCGATTCGAAGGAGAAGGGGCGAAGGCCTATGACAGCCGCATCCCCCTGCTGGTGCCAGGCTACGAGCTGCTGCACCAGCTTTGTGCCTCCCGGCTGATGGCCGCGCTGGGCCAGCAGGCCCGGGTGCTGCTGGTGGGGGTGGGCACGGGCAGCGAGTTGCTGCTGCTTGGCCGTCTCTGCCCCCGCTGGACCTTTGTGGCCCAGGATATCTCGGCGGACATGCTGGCCCAGGCCAGGATGCGGGCCGAGCAGACGGGCATGGGGGACAGGGTGTGCTGGCACCTGGGCGCATTGCCTGTGGTGAATAAGCCTTGCGATGGCGCACTCTGTCTGCTGGTGCTGCATTTTCTGGCGCAAGATGCCAAAGCTGCGCTATTGGGTGATATTTATCGCCAGCTCAATCCTGGCGCTCCCCTGCTGCTGGCGGATCTGATGGCGCCAACGGACCCGCTCGAGCGCAAGGCCATGGGGTTGCAAGCCGCCCTCGCCGGTCTGCCGCTTCCTGCCTGCGAGCAGATGGTGCGCCGCCTCGGAGAGGACTTCACCTCCCTGGACGAGGGACAGACCCGGCGCCTCTTGCAAGGGGCCGGTTTCGCGGCGGCGCACCGCTTCTTTCAGGCGCTGGGGTTTCACGGCTGGCTGGCGCAGCGGCAGTGAGCCCTGGCCGGGTGGCGCCGGATCAACGAGAGGCCCTCTCCAGCGTCAGCAGTGCCTGCTTGATGGGCAGGCCTCCCGCATAGCCGGTGAGGCTGCCATTCTGGCCGATCACCCGGTGGCAGGGGATGATGATGGAGAGCGGATTGCGGCCGTTCGCGGCACCCACCGCCCGCACCGCGTTTGGCTTGCCGATGGTGCGGGCGATGTCGCCGTAGCTGCGGGTCTCCCCGTAGGGGATGTCGCACAGCGCCTGCCACACCGCTTGCTGAAACGCCGTGCCCCTGGGGGCGAGCGGCAGGGTGAAGCGCTGCAACCGGCCCGCGAAGTAGTCCCGAAACTCGGCGAGGAAGGGGGCGAGCGCCTCGCCGTCCTGCTGCCAGTCCTGCATGTCGGGGAGCGGCCGCAGTCCGGCCAGGAAATCCACATGGACCAGGCCGCGCTCGTCGATGGCGACCAGCAGTTCGCCCTGGTCGGTGGGCATCATGTCATAGCGGATCATGGGCTCTTCTCCTCGTCTTGTGTCTGTGTTGGCCGGGTGAGCAGCGCCGGTTGTTCACTCATGGCGTGCCACAGCCAGCTCGCGGCATAGGCGCGCCACGGCTGCCAGGGGGCGCTGCGCGCTGTCACCTCTTTCACCGGCAGCTTGTCACCGCCCCCCAGCGCCTTTTGTAGCACGAGATCCGAGGCGGGGAAGGCATTCGTGTCGAGCCCGCAGCGCAGCCGCCAGTAAGCGACCGTCCAGGGACCTATGCCCGGCAGCGCGAGCAGTTGCTCGTCGCTTGCCGTGGCGAGGGTGAGTGCGCCGCTTGCGAGCGCCGAGGCCAGCCCTTGCAGGGTGCGGATGCGGCTGCCCGGCATGCCGATGCCGTCGAGATCCAGCTCGCACAGCTGGGTCGGGGTGGGCAGCTGAGCCGTGCCAAACTGAGCCTGGGTGCGGGCCACCAGGCGCCCCATGATGGTGATGGCACCCTTGACCGACACCTGCTGGCCGACGATGGCGCGCAGCATCACCTCGTATTCATCCCACCCCCCCGGCAGCCGCACCCCGGGCCATCGTCCCTGGATGCCGGCGAGCAGCGGATCCTGCCCCAGGTGTTCGCCGATGCGGCTCATGTCGGCGTCGAGATCCCACATGCGGCGCACGCGGTACAGGATGTCTGGCAGCGCACCCGGCGGCAGATCCCGCACCGTGAGTCTGAGCCTCTCCCCCTCGACGGGCTCGATGCGGATGAGCCCCTCTTGTTCGCCGACCCGGTGACGGCGTTCGTAACCGTGCTCATCCACCCGCTCCAGCCCCGGAATGGCGCGCAACCGGTAGAACGCGAGCATGGCCTGGACGTCGAACGGCGGGCGATACAGCAGGTGCAGTTGCAGGCTCGATTGCGGCGTCTCCTGCGGCGCACCCCCTTCCTGCTTGCGCAGGGCGCCCGGCGTCATGCCATACGCCTGCAGCCAGGCGTCGTTGAAGCGACGAATGCTCGCAAAGCCTGCGGCAAACGCCACGTCCGTGATGGGCAGGCGCGTCTCCGTCAACAGCCGTTTCGCAAGCAGCAGGCGGCGCGTCTGCTCCACCTGTTTCGGCGAGGCGCCGAGGTGTTGCTCGAACTGGCGCCGCAGCGTGCGCTCCGTGATCCCGGCCTGCGTTGCAAGGGAGCCCAGGCTGTGCTCCGCAAGCTCGCCGCGCTCGATGCGCGCCAGCACCTGGGCGACGAGCGGTGGCAGATCCCCGCTCTGGGCCGGTGCGAGCTCGGGGCGACAGCGCAGGCAGGGGCGCAGCCCGTGCTGCTCCGCCGCCGCCGCGAAGCGAAAATAGCGCACATTGTGCTCGTGCGGTGCCCGCGCCGGACACACGGGGCGGCAATAGATACCGGTGGACAGCACCCCGGTGAAGAAGCGACCATCGAAACGCGCGTCTCGCGCGAGGCGTGCGGCGTGGCACTGCTCCCGAGTGAGACCCGGGATGATCTCGTCTCGTTGGGATGAATGCGGGGGCTCTATGGTCATGGCATGGCTCGGGTTGCTGTGGGCATGTCCCAGAGACTAAGCGGGGGCGAGAGGGGTGACTAGCCAAAAACGGACAGGGATAGCAAAAATAGTGCGATCCGAGGAATCCCAGTCCTCCCTTTGTAAGGTTAGGGGGGCAGGACCCCACCCTAACCCTCCCCTTCGTAAGGGGAGGGGACAAACAGCTCCCCTCTGTGAACGGGGGCGGGGTTAGCTCCTCCCCCTTGTGAAGGGGGAGGCTGGGAGGGGGTTCAACCTCGCTTATTTCAGATAGCGCTGTTCGAGGTGTTTGCGCAGCCATTGGGGATTGAGCGCCTCGCCGGTCGCGCGGCGAATGAGCTCGTCCGTGCCGTGCAGGCTGCCCTGGGACCAGATATGGCGACCGAGCCAGCCAAAGATCTCCGGCAGGCGGCCGGACTCTACGAGCGTGCCCATGTCGCCGAGCTCACGCTCGAGTGCAAAGCGCAGCTGCGCCGCGTACATGGCGCCGAGCGTGTAGCTCGGGAAGTAGCCAAACGAGCCGTCCGTCCAGTGGATGTCCTGCATGCAGCCGTTCTGGTAATTGCCCTTCGTGGACAAGCCGAGCCACCGCTGCATCTTCGCGTCCCACAGCTCGGGGATGTCCGCGACCTCGATGCGCCCTTCCATCAGGTCCCGCTCCAGCTCGTAGCGCAGGATGACGTGGGCAGGGTAGGTGACCTCGTCCGCATCGACGCGGATAAAGCCGGGCTCGACCCTGTTGTACAGCTTCTTGAGGTTCGCGGGGGCGAGCGCGGCCTGTTCGCCGAAGTGTGCGCGGATGCGCGGTGCAATCTGTGCAAGGAACGCGGGGTGATGGCCGAGTTGCATCTCGCAGAACAGGCTCTGGCTCTCGTGAATGCCCATGGAGCGCGCCTCGGCCACCGGCTGGCCGAGCAGTGCGCGCGGCAGGCCCTGCTCGTAGCGTGCGTGGCCCGTCTCGTGGATGATGCCCATCAGGCTGGAGACGAACTCCTGCTCGTTGTAGCGCGTGGTGATGCGCACGTCCGTCGGCACGCCGCCGCAGAACGGGTGGCTGCTCACGTCGAGCCTGCCGTGCGCAAAATCAAAGCCGAGCAGTCCCATCACCTCCTGGCCGAGCGCCTGCTGCGTCGCAACCGGGAACGGGCCTTGCGGGGTGAGGATGGTCTCGATTTTCTGCCGCTCGCTCACGGTCTGGATGAGGCCGGGCAGCCAGCTCGTCAGATCGCCGAAGATCTGATCCAGCCTCGCGCTCGTCATGCCGGGCTCGTACAGCGCCAGCATGGCGTCATAGGGGCGCACCCCGAGCGCGTCGGCGCGCAGGCGAGCCACCTCCCGCGACAGGCGCACCACCTCCTCGAGGTTCGGGGCAAAACCTGCCCAGTCGTTCTCCTTGCGCTGGCGACGCCAGGCGTGCTCGCATTTGCTGCCGGCCAGGGAAAGCGCCTCCACCAGCGCCCCCGGCAGCAGGCTTGCATCCTGCCACTGGCGCTTGATCTCCCGCAGGTTCGCACGCTGGTGCTCGTCCAGCGGTTCACTCTCTGCCTTGGCAATCCACTCCCCAAGCTCGGGGGCGGTGCGCTTGCCGTGGATCAGCACGCCGAGCTCCGCCATCGCTTCGGCGCGGGCCTCGTTGCCCCCCTCCGGCATCATGGCGGCCTGATCCCAGCCGCAGATGGCGGAGAGGTGGGAGAGGCGGTGCAGTTGTTGCTGATGTTGTTCGAGTTTCTGGTATGACATGGGATTGTCCTTGTTATCGTCCCTGATGGTATGCACCCCGTACCTGGCATGATCGGGGCCGCCCGATGCTAGCACTGCCATCCCCCCTGGTGCCACCCTCAGGCAGTCAGCCGAGGCGCTTCTGGTGCCGTTCGCGGTTTTCCGCCTTCTTGCGCTCGCTCTTGCGCAGCAATACGTAGAGCGCACCGCTGCCGCCGTGGCGGCGCTCGGCGCTGTGCATGGCCATCACCGAAGGCAACTGTGGCAGCCAGGCGCTGACATGGCTCTTGAGCAGGGCACGCGGGGTGCTGCGCTCCCCCTTGCCGTGCAGGATCAGCAGGCAGCGGATATCCCGCACTTCGCATTCGGCAATGAACTGCACCAGGGCGATACGGGCCTCGTTGAGCGTCTTGTGGTGCAGGTCGAGGGAGCCTTGCAGCTCGTATTTGCCAAGGCGCAGCTTCTTGTAGACCCCCTCCTGCACGCCGTCACGCTTGAAGCCGACGATGGCATGGGGGTCCAGCATCTCGACTGCTTCCGTGCCAAGGTGATCCAGGGTGAGTTGTTCGGCGGTGGCGGCTTCCCGGCGCGCGAGTTGCGCCTCGGTGGGCTGGCTGTTGCCCGCAACGGGGGCGATATGGTCGCTGCGAAGGGGCCGCACGTCGGCCACTTCCTGCAGGAACAGTGAGAGTTCGTCGTTATGAGACACGGCAGGCTCCCCGCATGAAAATGAGGGAGCCAGTATAGCGGGCCTTGGTGGGCCTTAGAATGGCAACGCTCGCAGGCCCCGGCCCCTGCCGGGTAAGGCGGTCTGAGCGAGCCTGGTTATTGCCCCTCTTTGGGCGGCTCTGCGTGCATCACCTTGTAGATGAAATAGACCGCATAGGCGCTGATGAGCAGGAAGGTGCCGAAAATCACCAGCATGGACATCAGCCCCACGCTGTTGCCGAACATCAGGTTCATCCAGAATTCCATCTCGTTCACTCCTGTCACTGGGCGGTGACAGGCATGATAGATACCTCTTCAGGAGGGAGGGGATGATCTCGATCAACTCCCTCTCTGGTTATTTAATCGGCAGCAAATTCTGTGAGCCGACGCGCATCCGGCGCGTCAGGTCGCCGGACTGGACGCTATTTTGCTTTCTCCAGGGTCGGTTCGGTGAGGGGCGTGATGCGCCAGCCCTGCTGCTCCAGCAGGGCGAGCAGCCCGTGCTCGCCGTAAAGATGCAGGGCTCCTACCACGATAAAGCTCTCGTTCGGCAGGCTGGGCCACTTCTTGACCCAGTTGCGGTTGCGCTCCGCCAGCAGGGTCTGTTCCAGCCAGGCTTGCAGCTTGGGCGGCGCCATCTCCTCCCTGAGCAGATTGATGAGGGTGGCCTCGTCCCCGTTCTGCCAGGCGGTCATCACGGCGTCGAACCCCTGCTGGATGTCGGGCAGCTCGTCCAGGGTGCTCTCCAGCATCAAGGTCTGGTTGTCGCCGACGCTCGCGAGATAGCCGAGCTGCTCCAGCAGGGTCTCCAGCCCGACGATGGGCTTGCCGCCGTCGTTCGCCCGCTTGGCGAAGTGCTGGTCGACACCGTATTCACCGCGATAGCCGGTGCGCTCCAGGGCTGCCTGGGTCAGGGTAATGGCCGCAAACCAGGGACGCAGCGGGGCCAGCATGCTCTCGTTCAGACCGTTCTGGCCCGCGGCGATGAGGGTGCGACGGTAGAGGTCGATGGGCAGGTGATCCTTGAGGGTCTTGCCG
Organism: Aeromonas sp. QDB56; assembly: GCF_027705505.1. Taxonomy (NCBI): domain Bacteria; kingdom Pseudomonadati; phylum Pseudomonadota; class Gammaproteobacteria; order Aeromonadales; family Aeromonadaceae; genus Aeromonas; species Aeromonas sp. QDB56. Next base: position 2,587 of record NZ_JAPDBZ010000033.1, on the reverse strand, counting down.
TCGACGAGCCGGGTGATGGCGCCCATCTCCTGCCACTGCTCCTGGCTGATGTGGGTCATGTCCACCTCCATCACCAGGGCGCGGCTCTGCTGCCAGGCGCGCTCCACCGGGTCCGGCAGGGGATAGAGAGAGGGTTTGCCCGCATGGATGGACCCCAGCAGCCAGTGCTGTTCGTTGCCCTTGTTGATGCGGTAAAAGGCCGGATCGGCCATGGCATGGAGCGGCAGCAGCAGGCAGAGCAGGAAGGAGAGCAGCGTGGGATGGAATCTCATGAGGCACCTTATGTGAGCGGGATGAGTGCTCTATGATAAGTCCTCATTTGTCACAGCCAAGAGGTTTCCCATGCCCCACCTTCGTTTTCGGGCAGTTTCTGTCGACACCCTGCAGCGGATAAGCGCCCCCCTGATGGCGGACCTCTGCGCCCTGACCGGTGGCAAGCCGGAGTTCGTCACCCTGGAGTGCGTGCCGAGCCAGTGGGTACGAGATGGCCAGCCCGAAGCCGGTTTTCCCTTCGTGGAGCTGGTCTGGTTCGAGCGACCGCAGGAGATGCAGGATGCCGCCGCCGCCCTCATCACCCGCCACCTGAAAGGGGTGCTGGGGGAGCAGACCTATGTGGTGGTGCAGGTGCTGCCCATCGTCAAGAGTCACTACTACAGCAACGGCCAGCACTATTGAGCGGGCATCGTTGCTAAGACAGGTGCATGTCAAGAGGAGGGCCCGCCGAGGGCACCTTTATCAGACGGATTTGATCAGCAGCTTGTCAAGCCAGCGGCTTGGCAGCAGGCGGCGCAGCACGGTAAACAATTTGGTCGGGAAGGTGACCGGGTAGCGGTGCCTGGGACGCTTGCTCGTGAGCGCATGCACTAACGGCGGGATGCAGGCCTCGCTTGGCAGGGTGTAGCCCCGGGCACCCCCTTCACGCTCCAGCCTGGCCAGCGTCTGGGCATAGGCGTCCTGATGGCGGCTCGCGCTCGGGTCTATGTGGCGCAGGAAGGCCTCCCGGGCATTGGCGCGAAACCGGGTGTCGATGGGGCCGGGTTCGATCAGGCTGATGTGCACGCCGCTGCCCGCGAGTTCCAGGCGCAGGGTGTCGGTATAGCCTTCCAGCGCGAACTTGCTGGCGTTGTAGGCGCCACGATACTTCATGGCCACCAGGCCAAGGACCGAGCTGTTCTGCACTATGCGCCCCTCGCCTGCCGCCAGCATGGGGGGCAATACCTGGCGAATGAGGTGATGCCAGCCAAAGAGGTTGGTCTCGAACTGCTCGCGCAGCGCCTCGGTGGGCAGATCTTCCAGCGCACCGGGCTGGCCGTAGGCGCCGTTGTTGAACAGCCCGTAGAGGCGCCCCTCGGCCAGGGCCAGCGCCTCTGCCGCCCCTCGCTCTATGCTGGCGCTGTCCGCCAGATCCAGTTGCACCGCCAACAGACCCTGCTGCTGCAGCAGGGCCACATCCTCGGCCTTGCGGGCGGAAGCGATGACGGTGAAGCCCCGGGCGCCGAGCGTTCTTGCGGCGGCGAGGCCGATGCCGCTGGAGCAGCCGGTGACGAGCACGAAGGGATGGGGCATGAGCATGGTCCTGATTGACGGCCGGCAGGTGGCCCGAAGCTGGCATGGTAGCGTGGTGCCACCAAAAACAAAACCGGGCCAGAGGCCCGGTTTTCGGTCACGTCAGATGCCTGATTACATGATGGTGAACGGCATGATGATGTGGAACTTGACGTCATGCTCGGAGCTGAACATGTTCGGGTAGTACCAGCTGCCCTTGTCGTCCTGTTCGTTGTTGTAGTCGGTGTAGTGTAGCTTGAACAGGGTGCCCTTCAGCTTGCCGTCCTGCACTGTGTACATGACGTCGAAGTTGGCTGCCCACTCTTTGCCACCTTCCAGGGACTTGTCGCCGTTGTTGGCATCCCAGCCGTAGGCACCGGAGACACCCACGCCCCAGCCCGGTGCACCCACCAGATCATCCAGGGAACGAGTCACGCCGAAGAACAGGGCCTTCTCGTCGTTGTGGTTCCAGTCGGAGCGGGAATCCCACCAGATTTCGTTCGCGCCCTGGGAGTTGCCGTAGCCGCGGGTCAGACGGGGCAGGTAGTTGCCCAGATCCCCTTCAGCCTTTGTCCACAGGCCTTCCAGACGGAAGCCATAGGGGCCGGCTGCCCAGCTGGCGGTCAGGGCTTGTTGCCAGGCCAGGCCGTCATAGTCGCTGTTCTCGGTGTCGGAACCGTAGAACTGGTAGCTGGTGTTCAGGCCACCCAGTACGTCGAACTTGTGGGCCAGCTTGAAGTGGTAGCTGTCCATGTAGCCTTCGGACTGACCGAAGCCGGCGGTGACGGCAGTGCCGTTCTCGAAGGTGTAGCGAGCGGCCAGACCGTGGATGTAGTCGATCTTGTTCGCATCGGTGAAGGGATCGCTGGCATAGGGGCTGCTCTTGGAGAAGCCGGTGGTGTTCTTGAACCAGGGAGCTTTGTACTCGTCGGCGATGGCGTAGGTCAGGTAGAGGCCGCCGAAGGGTAACCGTTCACCGGCCCCGGCTTGACTAAGCCGAGGTCAGGTTGAATACGTCAGGATAAGGCTGGCCCGTCATGAC
>NZ_JAPDBZ010000032.1:0-33532 GCF_027705505.1 Aeromonas sp. QDB56 | reverse complement strand
TTTGCGGGCATGAGCAGCCCCTATCTGGAAAAGGTACTGGATGCTGGGTTGGCTAAATTGACCTCAATTTAACAATTTGTTCACGCTCTCACCCTGTGGTTATGGCTATTCCAGACGAGGCTCTCCAATTAACCGGAGTAACCTGCGCAATTGGGTTTTACTGCGACATCCTCTGAACCCTGAAAATAACAATGCCGCCCTGCAGGCGGCATTATCGAGATCCGGATCCGGCGATCAGATCAGGAAATCGTTCAGATCCTTGCCCAGCGCAACTTGCTCGGCGATGGCCTTGGGCATACGACCCTGACCGGTCCAGGTCTTCTCCTGACCGTCTTCCTGGTACTTGTATTTCGCAGGACGGGGAGCACGCTTGCTCTTGGTGGTGCCCGCCGCAGCCGGAGCCGCCACGCTGCCGATCAGCTCACGGGGATCGATACCAGCCTGTTGCAGCATTTCGGTGAATTCATTCAGTTTGCGCTGACGCTCTTCCTGTTCGGCTCGTTCCTGTTCAACGGACTCGGCACGCTCGTTATATACCAGGTCAAACTTTTCTTTCGCTTCTTGCAGTTGCTCAAACGGCAGTTCACGAATGGCAGCGCGCAAGCTGCGAATGTTCAGCAGAACCTTCAGAAACTCGTTCATTACTTCCTCACAGAATTATTTTTGTATGTCACAGGGATAACACGATTTGAGAATAGCATGCCCATTGGATAACAACATAATGTTTTTATACCATCCGGCAAAGCGCTGACACCATATGGACATTATTCACCGTGGTTAATTCCCTGCCTGATACTTATTGGGAATACTCTCACAGACTTTATTTCCTATTTTCCCCGGTTAATCTCAGGCTTACCTCATCCGTTGCTCACGCTGTTATCTCTTACCCGCGTCGCTCTGCGCCAGGTCATTTAGCAGCAGTGCTGGCCCTTATTGTACAAATAGTGCGCTCATGGCCATGACCTTCGCGGACAATAAACCAGGTCCCGTGTCAGGATGCCCCTTGCGCCTGATCCTGTATCCAGCGGATGAATGCCTGGATCTTGGGACACTGGCGATGAGGGAGGGTCGCCAGGTAATAACGCGGCTCGCAGCGCACCGCCATGTCCGGGAAGGGCATCACCAGCGCTCCGCTCGCCAGCGCCTGGCTTGCCAGTTGCCTGCGCCCCATGGCGACACCGGCGTGGTGGGTGGCGGCAAGGATCGCCAGATCCGCCCGATCAAATCCCATGTGCGACGCGCAAGCCTCCAGGGAGAGATGCCAGTGGCTCCCCCAGGTGCGCCACTCGTCACTGTCCGTGTCATGACCCCAGGCCTGCCTGTCGTGCAGCAGGCGACAGTGCTGCAGCTTGTCCGGGCTCTCCAGCAGCCCGTGCTCCTCGGCATAGTCCGGGCTGCACACCGGCACCATGTACTCGTCCATCAGGGGGTGGATGGTGAGCCGCTCCGGCATCCTGGCGTCGAAATTCAGGGTCAGATCGATGCCATACCCCTGCAGGTTGATGTTCTCGTTGCCCGTCAGCAGGTTGAGCTCGATCAGAGGATGCTGGCGGGAGAAGTCGGCGAGCCTCGGCACCAGCCAGCACTGGGCGATGGAGGGGCGCGAGTGGATCGTCAGGGAGCCCGACAACGCCTGATCCCGGATCTCCAGCACCTCCTGATTGATGAACTCCAGCGACGACTTTAGCGCCCAGAAGACGCGCTGCCCGCCCGCAGTCAGCACCACCTTGCGATGAAAGCGCTGGAACAGCGGGAAGCCGAGCTCCTCTTCCAGGGTGCCAATCCTGTGGCTGACCGCACTCGGGCTCAGGGAGAGCTCCTCCGCCGCCAGCGCAAAGGAGCCGTGCCGCGCCGCCGCCTCGAAAGTATGGAGCCTGGCGAGTTGATAACCGCTCAGCAGCTTTCGCCTAAGCGCATAGTGTTCATCGCTTCCCATGGTCCCCCCTCCTCTCTTTTGATCTGCCCGATGATACCAGATGACAGGAGGTTGCATTCACCAGACAAACCCAAAACCTTGCCTTCACGATGAGAGCGAGGAATTTTTCCTCTTTGCATCAATCCAGCTCATCCAAGCCCCGCTTTTTATCATTTGTCAGCCCGCCCCGCGTACCGTTCAATGGGGCATCCCCTCACCACTCCCTCGAGGTTCCCGTGACACACACCGACATGGCCGGGCTCATCGCCCGCTTTCCCCTACTCGAGAGGCTGATGGCCCTCGATCCCCTGACCTGGTTCAATCCGGGGGCCACCACTCTGGCGGAAGGCTTGCCCCATGTGGGCCTCACCCGGCACGATGTGGCCGCCGCCTCCGCCCGGCTCGCCCGCTTCGCCCCCTACCTGTGCGAGGCCTTCCCCGAAACCCGCGCCAGCCACGGCATCATCGAGTCCGGGATCGCCGCCATCCCGACCCTGCAGGGGGCCCTCAATAAGCGCTACGGCGTCGAACTCACCGGCAGGTTGCTGCTCAAACAAGACAGCCATCTGCCCATCTCCGGCTCCATCAAGGCGCGCGGCGGCATCCACGAGGTGCTGGCCCATGCCGAACACCTGGCCATCCAGGCTGGGCTGCTGCGCGAGACGGATGACTATCGCACGCTGTTCTCGGACGAGTTCCGCCACTTCTTCAGCCAGTACAGCATCGCGGTGGGGTCGACCGGCAACCTCGGCCTCTCCATCGGCATCATGAGCGCCCGCCTCGGCTTTCGCGTCACCGTCCACATGTCCGCCGATGCGCGGGAGTGGAAGAAGAAAAAGTTGCGCGAACATGGCGCCATCGTCGTGGAATATGCCGACGATTACGGGGTGGCGGTGGAGCAGGGGCGCAAGGAGGCCGAACGCGATCCCGCCTGCTTCTTCATCGATGACGAGCACTCTCGCACCCTGTTCCTCGGCTATGCGGTGGCGGGCGAGCGGGTGAAAAAGCAGTTCGACGAGATGGGCATCAGGGTGGACGCCGACCATCCGCTCTTCGTCTACCTGCCTTGCGGCGTCGGCGGCGGCCCGGGCGGGGTGGCCTTTGGCCTCAAGCTGGCGTTCGGGGACAACGTGCACTGCTTCTTCGCCGAGCCCACCCACTCCCCCTGCATGCTGCTCGGGGTCTACACCGGGTTGCACGATGCCATTGCGGTGCAAGACCTTGGCATCGACAACCTCACCGCCGCCGACGGCCTCGCGGTGGGACGCGCCTCCGGTTTTGTCGGCCGCGCCATGGAGCGGCTGCTTGCGGGCTTCTACACCCTGAGGGATCAGGAGATGTACGACCTGCTGGGGCTCCTGGCCCGGGATGAAGAGATCCGGCTCGAGCCCTCGGCACTGGCGGGCATGGCTGGCCCCTGGCGAGTGGCCGCCGACCTTGAGTGGCAGAGTGGGCAAGGACTGGATGCAGCCAAGATGGCCGGGGCCACCCACCTGGTGTGGGCCACCGGCGGCGGCATGGTGCCCGCCGAGGAGATGGAAAAATACCTGGCCTGCGCCCGGATCTGATCTTTTTTTCGCCCCCGTGACCCGCCGACCTGGCGGGTTTTTCTGCTGCGAGATCAGCAAGATGGCGCCTCAGCCCTCGCCACCATGACACAGACGGCCAGACTGCTGGACAGCCTGATTTGTCATCCAGCCCCACCGACTGGTTATTTTGTGATACGATAGAGACCGTTTTTTGACATCTGCGCCCCGTTGTCCCCTTTTTCCGGTGAGATAACCACCGGATCCGGCGACCAACACCTGCCGGGCGCAGCACAACATGTGCCCAGTTCGAATCGCTCCTGCGCGACCTTGACGCCAGGAGCACTCCCCTCTGGGCACCTTAGATAAGGAGATCGGGCGATGAAACAATATCAAAGCTGGTTGGGACAATATCTGATGAGCCGCCGTGACGGAGACCACGCCATGGCATCCGAGCTCGCCAGCTCCATCTGCGAATTCTGGCAGGCCCGTGGAGATGAGGCCGAGACCAGCAAATGGCAGCAGATCTACGAGCAGCACGTGGAAAAAACCACCTGACGACCTGCTCTCCTCCATAAAAAAACCGGCGCTCATGGCGCCGGTTTTGCATTTCAACGACCCGGATCACATCTGGTCGATCATGTCCTGGGCGAACTGGGAGCAGGAACGCAGGGTGGCACCTTCCATCAGTCGCTCGAAGTCATAGGTGACGGTCTTGTTGGCAATCGCCGCTTCCATCCCCTTGACGATGAGGTCGGCCGCCTCGGTCCAACCCAGGTGGCGCAGCATCATCTCGGCGGAGAGGATGAGGGAACCCGGGTTGACCTTGTCCTGACCGGCGTACTTGGGCGCGGTGCCGTGGGTAGCCTCGAACAGGGCCACACCGTCGCCGATGTTGGCGCCCGGGGCGATGCCGATGCCGCCGACCTGGGCCGCCAGCGCGTCGGAGATGTAGTCGCCGTTGAGGTTCATACAGGCGATGACGTCATACTCGGCCGGGCGCAGCAGGATCTGTTGCAGGAAGGCATCGGCGATGACGTCCTTGACCACGATGGTCTTGCCGGTCTTCGGGTTCTTGAAGGAGCACCAGGGGCCGCCGTCGATGAGCTGGGCATCGTACTCTTTCTGGGCCAGGGCATAGCCCCAATCCTTGAAGGCACCCTCGGTGAACTTCATGATGTTGCCCTTGTGCACCAGGGTCACGGAGTCGCGATCGTTGTCGATGGCGTACTCGATGGCGGCACGGACCAGACGCTCGGTACCGGCCTTGGACATGGGCTTGATGCCGATGCCGCAGGACTCGGGGAAGCGAATTTTCTTCACGCCCATCTCGTTTTGCAGGAAAGCAATCACCTTCTTGGCTTCATCGCTGTCCGCCTTCCACTCGATGCCAGCGTAGATGTCTTCGGCGTTCTCGCGGAAGATCACCATGTCGGTCAGCTCGGGGTGCTTGACCGGGCTCGGGGTCCCTTCGTAGTAACGGACCGGGCGCAGGCAGACGTAGAGGTCCAGCTCCTGGCGCAGGGCCACGTTGAGGGAGCGAATACCACCGCCGACCGGGGTGGTCAGCGGGCCCTTAATGGCCACGCAGTATTCACGAATGAAATCCAGGGTTTCGGCCGGCAGCCAGGCACCTTCGCCATAGACATGAGTCGATTTCTCGCCGGTATAGATCTCCATCCAGGCGATCTTGCGCTCGCCTTTGTAGGCTTTCTCGACCGCAGCATTCACCACATTCAACATGGCCGGGGTCACGTCCACACCGATACCATCCCCTTCGATAAACGGAATGATGGGATTGTGGGGAACCTGCAGCTTGCCGCTGGCATCGACTGTGATTTTCTGGCCCTGGGTCGGGATAACTACTTTGCTTTCCATCGGCATCTCCTAACTTCCGTTTGTTATCAATCTGATCGTTGCGCGCGGCCATCTTAAGCCCATCCATTTGCATAATCAAATAGCGGGCGTGCATGTCAGACCATAGTCGGGGAGTGGATCACAGTGCGCCTGAGGATCCCCTACTCCCTCGCTGCCCTCTGGTCCTGACGAGGCGCAGGCCCCGTCCATCCGGGCCTCTTCCTCTAGTGATGACAGCGTCTTCCTGCCCTCGCCGCCCCGAAGGCGCCATTCCCCCAAATCCCGTTCGCCTTTACATCGTCGTAACCCCTTTGGCGAGGCAAGGCGCGCCGGGGGACAGGCAGCCGGATCCGGACTAGGCTCTTTGCCAGTGATCGGGGCGCCCGGGGCGTGGCCGATCATGAAGAGAGCACGACAACAAGGAGAACACCATGTTTATCGTCACCAACCGGATGGTCAACGAGCAGGGCAAGACCCCCAGCGAGATCTTTGGCGAAAAACCCGCAGAGGGCCCCAACGAACTGCGCCTCGCCGAGGCCCGGCGTCAGGGCAAGCAGTGGCAGCTGGACCTGCTGCCGGATCAGATCACCGCCGAGATGGCCGCCAGCGTCGGCCTTGACCCCGACCTCCCCCACCCGGCCAGCGCCTATGTGGCGCGCAAGCTGCTGGAGCGCTGCGCCGGGACCGGCAGCACGGCCAAGCAGAAGCTCAAGACCGGCAAACACCTGCAGCTGTTCGTACACGGCTTCAACAACGATCTTGACGATGTGCTGGAACGGGCCGCGGGGCTCGAGGCCCGGTACGGCGTCGAGGTGCTCTGCTTCAGCTGGCCCGCCAATGGCGGCGGCGCCCGGGGCGTGCTGAGCTACAAGAGCGACAAGCGCGATGCCCTGGCCTCGGCCGGTGCCCTTGACCGGGTGCTGGAGAAGATGAAGGGGCTGCTCGACGAGTTCAACGGCCAGTATGTGACGCAACTGGAAGAGAAGGCCCAGAAGAAGTTCGCCGACAACGGCGAGGCCTGGGATCGCTACTTCGCCAAGGAGGTGAACAAGCGCTGCCCCTTCACCATCAACCTGCTGCTGCACAGCATGGGCAACTACCTGTTCAAGCACCTGCTGGGCAGCACCACCTACCACGCCAACCAGCTGCTGTTCGACAACATCATCATGGCCGCCGCCGACACCAACAACGAGCTTCACGCCCAGTGGGTCGATCGCATCCAGTGTCGCAACCGCCTCTACATCACCATCAATGAGCGCGATGGTGCCCTGATGGCATCGCGCATGAAGATGGGGGAGCAGCAAAAGGCGAGGCTCGGCCACTACACCCGGCGGCTGGATGCCAGAACGGCCACCTACGTGGACGTGACCAATCAGCCCCATGTGGGGGACTCTCACGCCTACTTTGAAGGGGATGCCCTCGCCAACGAGAAGGTGCTGCGCTTCTTCCACACCGTCTTCAACGGCGGCACCGGCGAGAGCGCGGAGCTGTTCGATGCGGCCCAGAACCTCTATCGCCTCTAGCCACTGCGCAAAAAAAACCACCGCCCCGAACAGGGCGGTGGTTTTTCATTATGCGCTCACTTGGTGGCTACAAGGCCGCCAGGGGCTAGTGTTCTGCCGCTTCCGGCTGGGGCGCTTCGCTGCGCTCCCGTTGCAGTTCATCGACCCTGGCCTGCCATCTGTCCTGGGCCTGTTTTTGCCCCTGGGACTCGAATTCCTGGCGCATGGTGTCGATTTTTTGGTCAAGTTTTTCCATCAGGATGTCTCCTTACATCTCGGGTTACACACTGGCTGACGGCACTGTTTGGCCAACCTGCTCACCCGATTGGACACCAGGTTTTCCCCAATTGTCCAACAAAATAAACGATTGATTATGCAAAAACCAATCTAGAAAATGGGTTAAAGCTCCTTATGAAACCCCATTATCCACCCTGAAAACGCCTGATAAAAACACTGTTTTTGCCATTGATATCAATATCTTGATATTTATAATTCGCTCAATGACTCCCTTGAGATCAGCATGACGAGGATATGCACATTTTTTTTCACAAAAACTCCCCGCTCTCCGGGTTTTGCGACCGGAAAGGCCCCCTTGTCCATCCAAGAACACGATAGGTTATGACGCAACCCATCTCTTTAATGGATAGATAATCCCCAACCCCGGCCCTGCGGCTTGCCAGCCCGACCACCAGCAGGTTCGCTTGTTACCCATCCGGGCATATCCCGCCCCACTCCCGCCCCGATAAAATGAAGCCACACCACGCCTGCTGAGCGGGTTGTTGCCGCCCTCATCTCCTCTCGTCGGAGTCATGACATGGATCTCTTCTGGTGGTTTGCCCTGCCCGTCGCCGCAGGCACCTTCTATGGGTGCTATTTCTGGAACCAGCGCCATGCCCAGCCCGACTGGCTGCGCCTTCCCACCCGCGCCGACTACCTGCACCAGCATCCCGAATGCGCCATCGACGATGAACTGGGGGCGCGCTGCTGCGCCTGCGGCTCCGACAAGGTGCTGGGCCACCCCCAGACCGGCTGGCCTGATCATCGCTTTCGCCACACCTGCCTCGCCTGCGGCAAGGCGCTCTTTCGCACCGAAGAACCCCCGATATAAGCATCCACATTCGCCCTTTTTGTATGGCGATGTATGGCGATGGCAGATGCTGACACCCGCGAAGCAGCAAAGAGCACGCGCTCGGGACAGGGGGATGGCGCAGGCGTCCTGACAGGGAGAGCGCCGACCAGGTCAGAATGGGTTGTCGTTTGTGACCCTGTTTCGTACTATTGCCCGCCACTGCGAACCCCCTTTTCCGGCCCGGGCGTCACGCACGGCGCGGGCCCACAAACGGATAGCGATCCCATGACATCTCTGACCCACTGCTCGGTGCTGGCGATGACGCTGGTTGCACTGCCCGCCCTCGCCTCCGGTGACGGTGACGGGTGCGGCTTCTGGCTCACCGACTGCCCTCTCCCCACCTATCCGCTCTATCTCAACGAGAACGACACCCGGGGCAACCTGCTGATGCTGCTGGGGGATGCCCAGCATCACCCCCTGCCCTTCACCCTGCCGGCAGATCCGCTGAACGAGCGCAGCCAGCCGCTGTTCTACCTCACCCGCCTCCCCCAGCCGGAGGAGGTGGAGGACCCGGCGCTGCGCGAGCAGCTCGGCAGCCGGCTGGCCGCCTACGACCCGTCCCTCCCACCGCTGCTCGAGCACTACGCGGGCCACGACTCCCTCTACGGCCACGCCATCTCCAACTCCCTCTCCTCGGTCAGCGCGTTTCTGGACGCCCTCGAGCAGAGCGGGGTGCCCGCCCCGGAGCGCACGTCGCTGCTGCGAAGCCGTCTGCTGATCCTGGGACAACAGGAGAGCCCGGCCCCCGCGACCGAAATGAGCGATGCTGCCCTGGAGTGGCAGAGGTATCTGCAGTCCGCCCGGCACTTCTACGAGAGCCGCTTCGAGGAGGCCCGCGCAGGCTTTGCCGCCTTGCAGCAGGCCAAGGCCCCCTGGGTGGCCGAGAGCGCGACCTACATGGTGATGCGCACGGAGATCAACCTCGCGATGAAGGAGGCGAAGGACGAATACGGCGATCAGGACGTGACCAGGAGCGACAAGGAGGCCCTTCGCCGCGCCATGGCCCAGGGCCAGGCCTATCTGGTGGCCTACCCGCAAGGGCGCTACGCCAGCTCGACCAGAGGACTGTTCAGACGCATCCAGTGGATGTCCGGTGATCTCGGCGCCCTGCGGGATGCCTATGACGAGGCCATGGCAACCCGCCAGCCCTTGCCGGCGCTGGAGGCCCTGGTCAACGAGATCGATCTCACCCTGCTCAGTGGCGATGCCTATCGCCATCAGGCGGCCTATCAGGACTCGGCCCAGCCGGCGCTGCTGTTCGTCAATGCCCTGCGGGGTCTCAGACCGACCTATGAGCGGCCGCGGGACTGGCAAGATGCCCAGCTGGACGACGCCATCGCGCACCTGCAAAAAACCGGTCACCAGGCGCAGGCGGCCTATCTCAAGGCCTACGCCCTCTTTTTGGTCAAGCAGTTCGAGCAGGTGCTGGCCCTGCCCTCCCCGGGGCAGGAGGACGCCACCCTGGCATTCAGCCACCAGATGCTGCGCATCTGGGCCTGGCAGGGCATGAAGGCCTTCGACAAGGCCGAGCAGGCCCTGATGGCACTGGTGGCCTCCCCCCTGGGTCAGGCCCAGCAGGCGTTCGTGGAGAACGTGCTGGCGGATCACTGGGTGCGCACCGGCAACACGGCCGCCATCTTCCAGCCGGGCAGCCCCATCACCCAGCTGCGCATCCGCGCGGCCGTGCTCAAGCAGGAGGCCGAACCCGCCCTGTTGCGCCAGCAAGCCAGTCAGGGCCCGAGCGCGGCGGAGCGGCAGATTGCGCTCCATACCCTGCTGGTGCGGGATCTCATCGCCAGCGACCCGGCCACCTTCTTGCAGGATGTGGCCCTCATCCCCGCCGATTACAAGGAGGCGACCCCTCCCGCCGACGCGCCCTGGGAGCCCGTGCCCAACGGGGATGTGCGCCTCTCGGCGTTCCAGTGGCGCGGAGAGGGGACGCCCCAGGGCTACCACTGCCGGGATCTGGCCCAGACCCTTGGCGCCCTGGTGCAGCGCCCCGACGATGGTCATGCCCTCAACTGCTTCGGGGAATACCTGCGCAGCCGGGATCCCCATATCGACCTGTGGCAGGATCGCGAGATGATCTGGGGGCTGGCGCAAGACGAGCGTCCCACGTTCCCGAGTCGCCTCGCCCTCTATCAGGCCGTGATGGCCAACCCCAAGGCGGAGCCCGAAGACAAGAGCTATGCCCTCTATCGCGCCATCCAGTGCTATGCCCCCTCCGGCTACAACAGCTGCGACAGCCAGGAGATCCCCAAACGCACCCGGCAGGCCTGGTTCAACACCCTCAAGCAGCGCTATGGCAACTCGGTGTGGGCCAGATCCCTCAAATACTACTGGTGAGCCATGAGCAGACCCCCTGAGCGCGCCCTGCTGGCGCTGCTGCTGACGGCCCTGGCCACCCCCCTTGAGGCCAGTGTCGATGCCAGCGCCTATCACGGGTTCTGGCTCTGGTCCGCCACCCGCCACCAGCCGGTACTGGAACAGGCCAGCACCCTCTATCTGCATCAGGGGGAGATCCTGGACAGGCCCGGCGGCCCCCGCTTCGTCAAGCTGGGGCGTGTTCCCTCCCCCCTCAAGGCCGGGCAGGTCTGGCTGGTGGTGCGTGTCAACGCCCTCCCCCTCTCCCCCGCCCACGAGCAGGTGCTGGTGCGCCTCTACGAGGGGTGGCGCGCGGCCGGGGCCAGGGTGGCGGGCATCCAGATCGACTTCGATGCGGCGACCCGCCAGCTCGATCGCTATGGCAACGCCCTGCAACAACTGCGGCGCGCCCTGCCTCCCGAGTGCAAGCTCAGCGTGACGGGGCTGCTCGACTGGGCGAAAACGGGGGACGTGGCAGAGCTCAATCGCCTGCCCGTGGACGAGCTGGTGATCCAGACCTATCAGGGCACGCGTACGGTGCCGGGCTATCAGGCCTATCTGCCCGCCATGGCGCACCTGACCATCCCGTTCAAGGTAGGGCTGGTGCAGGATGGGGAGTGGGATCCCGCCTGGCAGACAACACTGGCCGCCTCCCCCCACTACCGGGGCGAGGTGGTCTTCCTGCTCAACCGCCCGGCGCCGATCCCGGGGACCAGCCCCCCTGTTCCCCGGCATGACGCCCACTGAGACGCGGGTGAACCCTATCGGGGCACAGGGGCAAGGGCGTGCCCACGGCAAGCAGCAGTGGCCGACCCTGATCCGGCTGGTGGCATCCACACCGGGCGAGATGCCGTGCGAGAGGAACGCCGCCCGAGCCACCACATCGGTCAAGCCCGCCATCGTGCTGCGCGCCACGCGCCGTCACAAACAGGAAGAGAAACAAGGATGACGTTTGTCGAGATGAACCCCGCTCACCTGCCGCTGGCCCTGCTGCTGGAGGCCGATCCCGCCGCGTCGCGCATCGCCGCCTACCTGCCCGGGGCCTGGGGCTTTGCCGCCTTGGCGGACAACGAGGTCGTGGGGGCCTGCGTGGCGGGCCTGGTGGGGGAGCAAACCGCCGAGATCTTCAACATCGCCGTTGCCCCCAACCGCCAGCAGCAGGGCATCGGCTCCGGCCTGCTGCGCTTCGTGCTGGCGAACCTGACCGGGAAGGGGATAGGCCGCGTCGAACTCGGTACCGGCAGCTTCGGCCACCAGCTCACCTATTACCAGCGCCACGGCTTTCGCGTCCATGCCGTCGTGAAGGATCACTTCCTCATCCACTATCCCGAGCCCCTGATGGAGCACGGCATCCAGCACAAGGACATGCTGCGCCTCTCCCTCGCACTGGCGCCGGACACCGCCTCCCCCTGACCCGAGAGGTAAGCCCCGCTCTCCCCCTGATGGCCGCCCCCTGTGGTACACTCCGCCATCCCCTGTTTTTGGTAGGCATGCGATGAAATCAGCCCGTCCCCGTCTCTCCCTCTCCGCCCGCCCTGACGCAGGCCGCACGGCCAGCGGGCCCACCACGGTGCACCCATCCCAACACCGGGAGGCCCGGCACCCAGGGAGAGTCAACGAGCGCAAACCGGCCCCCGCCCCGGTGGATCGCAAGCTGCTGCTCTTGAACAAGCCTTACATGGTGCTCTGCCAGTTCACCGACGAGGCGGGCCGCGAGACCCTCAAGGATTACATCAAAGAGCCCGGCATCTATGCCGCGGGCAGGCTGGATCGAGACAGCGAAGGGCTCTTGCTGCTCACCAACGACGGCAAGTTGCAAGCACGCCTCACCCAGCCGGGAGAGAAGACCCCCAAGACCTACTGGGTGCAGGTGGAAGGCATCCCGAGCGAGGAGAAACTGTCCGCTCTTCGCGCCGGAGTGGAACTCAACGACGGCATGACCCTGCCCGCCGGGGCGCGCATCATGGATGACCCTGCGGTGTGGCCACGCAATCCGCCCATACGCGAGCGCAGGGAGATCCCCACCTGCTGGCTGGAGATCAAAATAGTGGAGGGGCGCAACCGCCAGGTGCGGCGCATGACCGCCCACATTGGCCACCCCACCTTGCGCCTCATCCGCTACGCCATCGGGGAGTGGACCCTCGATGGTCTGGCGCCGGGAGAGAGCCGCGCCCTGCCCGCCCCCGAGCTGGCAACCGCGCCACGACCAGCCGCCACGCAAGGCAAACCACGGGCATCCGCCGCAGCCGGGGGCACTGGCCGCAGTGCCCCCCGCACCGCCCGGCCAACAGATCAGGATCCACCCCAGGGGCGGGACCGCCGCGGGACAGACCCGCGCCCCGGCAATCGCAGCGGCGGGCGCACCACCGCCCGCCGTCCGGCTCGCACCAAGCCCTCTGAATGAAGGCGACAGCGGATCTGCATCGAACGCCCCTGCCGGGGCACAGTCAACAAGACAAGGAGTCCTTATGAGCGATCACCCACCGCTGCCCACCCGCCTCACCGTGGCCGCCCTGGTGCACTGGCAAGGGCGTTTCTTGCTGGTGGAAGAGGAGATTGCGGGCCAGCGCCGCTTCAACCAGCCCGCCGGCCACGTGGAGCCGGGAGAAGATCTCATCCAGGCGGCCTGCCGCGAGCTGAAGGAGGAGACCGGACTCACCGCCGCGCCCACCGGCTGGCTCGGGGTCTACCTCTTCAAACCGGCGGACAGCGAGGCCACCTTTGTGCGCACCGCCGTCATCTTCGACCTTGAAAAGTCGCCCGGTCAGCACCATCCAGAGGATCCCGACGGTGACGTACTGGCCTGTCACTGGCTCAGCCTAGAGGAGATTGCCGAGTGCAAGCCCGCCCTGCGAAGCCCTCTGGTGTGGCAGTGTATCCAGGACTATCTGGCAGGCACCCGCTTGCCGCTGTCGGCCCTCAAGGCCTTCATCTAAGCGCCATTGGACGCTCTTTTTGACGCTATGGGACCGAGACAAGAAAAACGATTTCCCGCCGCCGGGCTTCCAAGGGGAACGGCGGCAGGGAGATGTGACCGGGGGCGCAAAACTCTGGTAGAATACGCCCCGTTTAAACGAACTGGTAACTTCGACTAATGACAGACAACAGCCAAATCAAGGTGATCGTCGGCATGTCCGGCGGCGTGGATTCTTCCGTCTCGGCCTACCTGCTCCAGCAGCAGGGCTATCAGGTCGAAGGCTTGTTCATGAAGAACTGGGAAGAAGACGACACGGACGAGTACTGCTCTGCCGCCCAGGATTTGGCTGATGCCAAGGCCGTCTGCGACAAGCTGGGGATGAAACTCCACACCATCAACTTCGCCGCCGAATACTGGGACAACGTCTTCGAACACTTCCTGGAAGAGTACAAGGCGGGTCGCACCCCGAACCCGGACATCCTGTGCAACAAGGAGATCAAGTTCAAGGCGTTCCTGGAGTTTGCCGCCGAAGAGCTGGGGGCCACCTACATCGCCACCGGCCACTATGTGCGCCGTGACGACAGCACCGGCCGCCCGCGCCTGCTGCGCGGCCTCGATACCAACAAGGATCAGAGTTACTTCCTCTATACCCTGAGCGAAGCCCAGGTGGGTCAGAGCCTGTTCCCGGTCGGGGATCTGGAAAAACCCGAGGTGCGCCGCATCGCCGAGCAGCTGGATCTCATCACCGCCAAGAAGAAAGACTCCACCGGCATCTGCTTCATCGGTGAGCGCAAGTTCAAGGACTTCCTGGCCAAGTTCCTGCCCGCCCAGCCCGGCCCCATCGAAACCGTGGACGGCAAGATCATCGGCGAGCATCAGGGGCTGATGTACCACACCCTGGGCCAGCGCAAGGGGCTTGGCATCGGCGGTCGCAAAGATGCCACCGAAGAGGCCTGGTACGTGGTGGACAAAGAGGTGGAGCGCAACACGCTCGTGGTGGCGCAAGGGGAACACCCCCGCCTCTACTCCGACGGCCTGGTCGCGAGCCAGCTGCACTGGGTGGATCGCACCCCCATTCGCGCGCCGCGCCGCTGCACCGTCAAGACCCGTTACCGTCAGGAAGACATCCCCTGCCTGATCCAGCCCATCGACGATGAGACCATCCGGGTCATCTTCGACGAGAAACAGGCTGCGGTGACCCCGGGCCAGTCCGCCGTCTTCTACGACGGGGAAGTGTGTCTGGGCGGTGGCATCATCGAACAACGTTTCAGCCATCCGGTCTAAGGGCTGGGCGCTCACGAGCGTCCGCGCTGTACTCCCTTCTCCCCTCGCGGGAGAAGGGACAAAGAAAGAAGCAGCAGAGTAATACAGGCACAAAGCAGCGACGTATGACCGACAAATTCCAGGGCCGGATCATGGCCTGCGGCGGCATCAGCCGGTGAACGAACAGAACAGGGCCGTGAACATATGAGCGACAAATTCCAGGGCCGGATCATGGCCTGCGACGGCATCAGCCGGTGAACGAACAGAACAGGGCCGTGAACATATGAGCGACAAATTCCAAGACAGAACCATGGCCTTCGCAGGCATCTGCCAGGCCGCCTATCTGGTGCAGAAAGTGGCCCGTGACGGCTCCTGCGACGAAGCCTCCCTGCGCGAGAGCCTGCAAAGCATTCTGGTCACCAACCCCACGCAGCCGCTGGAAGTGTTCGGCAGCCACCTGGCCATTCGCGACGGCTATCGCGCCCTGGTGGAACAGCTGGGGGCCGACGGCAGCCAGAAGAATGCCGAGCTGACCCGCTACGTGGTGAGCCTGATCGCGCTGGAGCGCAAGCTCGCCAAGCGCAAGGACATCCTCAACATGCTGGGGGAGCGGATCAGCCAGATCGGCCGCCAGCAACAGCATTTCGATCTGCTCGACGAGCAGATCCTGGCCAACATGGCGAGCATCTACAGCGACCTTATCAGCCCCATCGGGCCGCGCATCCAGGTGGCGGGCACCCCGCTGTTCCTGCAGCAGCCCCTGGTGCAGCACAAGGTGCGCGCCCTGCTGCTCGCAGGCATCCGCGCCGTGGTGCTGTGGCGCCAGCTCGGCGGCAGCCGTACCCAGATCATCTTCGCCCGCAAGAAGATGGTGGAACTGGCCAAACGATTTTAACCCCCACACCAATCATCAGGAGTTCACCCCATGGAGCTGTCCGCGCTGACTGCCGTTTCCCCGATTGACGGTCGTTATGGCGACAAGGCCGATGCCCTGCGCCCTATCTTCTCCGAATTCGGTCTGCTGCGTTTTCGCGTCGAAGTCGAGGTGCGCTGGTTGCAAAAACTGGCCAGCCACGCCGGGATCCCGGAAGTCCCTGCCCTGAGCGAGGCAGCCAATGCCGTGCTTGACGGCATCGTCAGCAACTTCAACGAGCAGGATGCCGCCCGCATCAAACAGATCGAGCGCACCACCAACCATGATGTGAAAGCGGTGGAGTACTTCCTGAAAGAGAAGGTGGAAGTGAACCCGGAGCTGGCCGCCGTCAGCGAATTCATTCACTTCGCCTGCACCTCGGAAGACATCAACAACAACTCCCACGGCCTGATGCTGAAGACCGCCCGGGAAGAGGTGATCAAGCCTTATTGCGAAAAGCTCATCGGCGAGATCAAGCGCCTGGCCGTCGAGTACCGAGACATGCCGCTGCTCTCCCGTACCCACGGTCAGCCGGCGACCCCGAGCACCATGGGCAAGGAGATGGCCAACGTCGCCTACCGTCTGGAGCGCCAGCTCAAGCAGATCATGGCGGTGGAGCTGCTGGGCAAGATCAACGGTGCCGTGGGCAACTACAACGCTCACATCAGCGCCTACCCGGATGTGGACTGGCACCAGTTCTCCGAGGAGTTCGTCACTTCTCTCGGCCTGACCTGGAACCCCTACACCACCCAGATCGAGCCCCACGACTATATCGCCGAGCTGTTCGACGCCCTGGCCCGCTTCAACACCATCCTGATCGACTTTGACCGTGACGTCTGGGGTTACATCTCCCTGGGCCACTTCAAGCAGCGCACCATCGCCGGCGAAATCGGCTCCTCCACCATGCCCCACAAGGTCAACCCCATCGACTTCGAGAATTCCGAAGGCAATCTGGGTCTGGCCAACGCCGTGTTCCAGCACCTGGCGAGCAAACTGCCCATCTCCCGCTGGCAGCGTGATCTCACCGACTCGACCGTGCTGCGCAACCTGGGTGTGGCGGTGGGTTACTCCCTGATTGCCTATCAGGCGACCCTGAAGGGCATCTCCAAGCTGGAAGCCAACGCGGACGCCATGGCCGCCGATCTGGACGCCAACTGGGAAGTGCTGGCGGAACCCATCCAGACCGTGATGCGCCGCTACGGCATCGAGAAGCCCTACGAGAAGCTCAAAGAGCTGACCCGTGGTCGCCGCGTCGACGCCGAAGGGATGCGCACCTTCATCGACACCCTGGCACTGCCGGAAGCGGCCAAGGTCGAGCTCAAGAAGCTGACCCCGGCCAACTACATCGGCGACGCCCAGCGTCTGGTCGATCTGCTGAAATAAGTGATGTAACCGAACCGGCGGGGGCTCTGTCATGACGGCAGGGCCCCCGTTGATTTTGGCCCATTTGATATGATCACCCTCTATCGGGCCATTTCAGAGCCCTTGCCCAAGCCCGCCTTGGGCAAGCCCTCTCACAAGATACGAGAAGCACCATGTACCAACTCAATCTGGATATCGCTCACTTCCTCGAGCACTACTGGCAGAAGCGCCCGCTCCTCATCAAGGGCGGTTTCACCGACTTTCAGGATCCCATCAGCCCGGACGAGCTGGCGGGTCTGGCCATGGAAGAGGTGATCGAATCGCGCCTGGTCACCCGCTTCAACAACAAGTGGGAGGCGGCCCACGGCCCCTTCGAATCCTACGATCACCTGGGGGAAGAGAACTGGACCGTGCTGGTGCAGGCGTGCAACCACTGGGTACCCGAGGTGCACGAGCTGGCGGTGCCCTTCCAGTTCATCCCGGGCTGGCGCTTTGACGATGTGATGGTGAGCTTCTCCACCCCTCACGGCGGTGTCGGCCCCCACATCGACAACTACGATGTCTTCATCACCCAGGGTCAGGGCAAGCGCCACTGGCGGGTCGGCGATGCCAAGCCCTTGAACGAGTTCGCCGCCCACGCGGCCCTGCTGCACTGCGAGCCGTTCGAGGCGATCATCGACGTCATCATGGAGCCGGGCGACATCCTCTACATCCCGCCCGGATTCCCCCACGAGGGCTACGCCATCGAGCCCTCCCTGAACTTCTCGGTGGGTTTCCGCGCGCCGGACGCCAAGGCCCTTGTCTCCTCCTTTGCCGATCACCTGATCGACAACGAGATCCGCACCGAACGTTACGGCGACCCGGACCTCCAGCCCCGCGCCCGCCACGGGGAGATCCAGCCCCATGAGCTGCACCGCCTGCGGGAGCTGATGCAACAGGCCCTCGACGACGAGACCCTGTTCAAGGAGTGGTTCGGCACCATGATCTCCGAGGCCAAGCACGATCTGGACGTCAATCCGGTGGAGCCGGACTACAGCGCCGACGAGGTGGCCGACCTGCTGAGCCAGGGGGAGCCCGCCATCAAGGTGCCGGGGTTGCGCAGCGTCTGGTTCAGCGGCGAGAGCCGCACCTGCTACATCGACGGCGAAGCCTGGACCCTGCCAAGCGAGGATCCGGCCGCCATCGCGCTCCTGTGCGACAAGGACATCATCACCCAGGACGCGCTGGTGGAACTGGCCGATCAGGCGGGCTTCCTGCAACTGCTGACCCGGCTGGTCAACCGCGGCTACTGGTTCTTCGGCTGATCCAGAGGGCTGCCGCCCCTCCCGGCGTGCCGGGAGGGGCGGCGTTTTTTCCGCTGTAGGCCAACCGGCTCCTGCCCTGCATTGCTTCGCCCTGACGCCGCGGGAGGGAGTGACTACACTGGATGACGGCCAACGGCATCGGGCCGGATCGCCGCCGTAATGGGGCCCTGTTGTTTGTCATTTAACAACATGGGATCGGGCAGGATGCGGGGCCAGAAATGGGAACCAAATGGCCTCAGTTGCGGAAAATCAATTATTTTAGCCCCTAAAATGAGCTGTGAGCGAAAACGTTATCTTTCAAATTGAGGCCGTTTTCGCTCAAAACGTTGTTTCTGGATCATAAAAAGTATCCAAAAACTGGTGTATATTGCACGGCGGAAATTCCTTAACCATGAAGACTGACATGAAAAAGACCAAAATCGTCTGCACCATCGGTCCCAAGACCGAATCCAAAGAAATGCTGGGCAAGATGCTGGATGCCGGCATGAACGTCATGCGCCTGAACTTCTCCCACGGCGACTACGCCGAACACGGTGGTCGCATCAGCAACCTGCGCGCTGTCATGGCCGAAACCGGCAAGCACGCAGCCATCCTGCTGGACACCAAGGGTCCGGAAATCCGCACCATCAAGCTCGAAGGCGGCAACGACGTCTCCCTGGTCGCCGGCCAGACCTTCACCTTCACCACCGACCAGACCGTGGTGGGCAACAAAGACAAAGTCGCCGTCACCTATGCCGGTTTTGCCAGCGACCTGCGCGTCGGCAACCGCATCCTGGTTGACGACGGCCTGATTGGCCTGGACGTCATCGAAATCACCGAGCGCGAAGTGATCTGTAAAGTGCTCAACAACGGTGACCTGGGCGAGAACAAGGGCATCAACCTGCCGGGCGTCTCCATCAAGCTGCCGGCCCTGGCCGAGAAAGACAAGCGCGACCTCATCTTCGGTTGCGAGCAAGGCGTTGATTTCGTTGCCGCTTCCTTCATTCGCAAGAAAGAAGACGTGCTGGAAATCCGTGAGCACCTGAAAGCCCACGGCGGCGAGAACATCCAGATCATCTCCAAGATCGAAAACCAGGAAGGCCTGGACAACTTCGACGAGATCCTGGCTGTCTCCGACGGCATCATGGTTGCCCGTGGCGACATGGGTGTCGAGATCCCGGTAGAAGAAGTGATCTTCGCCCAGAAGATGATCATCGAGAAGTGCAACAAAGCCCGCAAAGTGGTCATCACCGCCACCCAGATGCTGGACTCCATGATCAAGAACCCGCGTCCGACCCGCGCCGAAGCTGGCGACGTGGCCAACGCCATTCTGGACGGTACCGACGCAGTCATGCTGTCCGGTGAGTCCGCCAAGGGCAAGTACCCGCTGGAAGCCGTGACCATCATGGCCACCATCTGCGAGCGTACCGATGCCGTGATGCCGTCCAACCTGTCTGCTGCCAACGACAGCAACAAGCTGCGCATCACCGAAGCGGTCTGCAAAGGCGCGGTCGAGACCTCCGAGAAGCTGGACGCCCCGCTGATCGTGGTTGCCACCGAAGGCGGCAAGTCTGCCAAGGCCATCCGCAAGTACTTCCCGAAAGCCTGGATCCTGGCCATCACCACCAACAAGAAGACCGCTGCCCAGCTGGTGCTGACCAAGGGTGTGGTTGCTCACGTGGTTGACTCCATCGCCTCCACCGACGACTTCTATCGCATCGGCAAAGAAGCCGCGCTGGAAATCGGCATGGGCGTGAAGGGTGATGTGGTTGTCATGGTCTCCGGTGCCCTGGTACCGAGCGGTACCACCAACACCGCCTCCGTTCACGTACTGTAATCAGTCCTGAACCGATGAAAGCGGCGCCTGCGGGCGCCGTTTTTTTTTATCTCTCCCCCTGCTGCCCCTCTTGCGCCGGTGCTAGAATCCACGCGGATTTTACCCTGGTGGAAAATCCCCCGAACATCGCATAATCACCCGGACGCTTTATGCTCTCAACACGCTTCAAAAGAGCCTCGGCCACCCTGCTGCCGCTGCTCTGTTTACTCATCACCTTCTGGACCCCGAGCACCCTGGCGCAGGATCTGCCCCAGCGCGCCACCGTGCAGCGGGCGCTCGACGCCCTCGGCAAATCGGACACCCCCACGGCCAGCCAGCAGGCGGACCAGAAGTTCCTGACTGACACCCTCTCCCTCCTCGACAGCATCGACAAGGAGAAGAGCAAGGCCAAAACCCAGAGCGAACGCCTGCGCACCCTGCCGGCAGAGCTCAAGGAGATCGGCGCCAAGCTCGACGCCCTGACCCAGGGCAAGAGCCCGGAGCAGCTCAAGAGCGAATACGCCACCATGAGCCTGGCGGAGCTCGATGCCCGCCAACCCGAGATCATGGCCAACATGCAGGCGGCCCAGGAGGCCCTTGGCACCATCGGCAGCCAGATCACCAACCTGCAGACCCTGCCGGAGCGGGCCCAGGCCAGCATGAGCCGCGCCTATCAGCGCAGCCAGGAGATCCGCACCCGCCTCAACGCCGGGGACGGGGTGAGCAGCGCCGAGAAAATGAAGCTTAATGCCGAACTGGCCCTGCTGGATCTGCAACTGGCCAACCTGCAAAAGGAGCTGGACAACCGCACCAGCATGCAGGATCTGGTGGTCAAGCAACGGGACTACCAGAGTGCCCGTCTCGCCAGTGAAGAGCAGAAACTGCAGGCATTGCAGGAGCAGAGCAGCGCCAAGCGCCTGGGGGATACCGAAAAGACCGCCGAAGAGACCGGCGAACTGGTGGCCGCCGAAGACAACCCCCTGGTGCAAAAAGAGCAGGAGCTCAACTACCAGCTCAGCCAGCAACTCATCAGCTCCACCAACAGCCTCAACACCCTGGCCCAGAAGAACCTTCAGGCGAAAAGCATGCTGGAGCGCGGCACCCAGACCGAGCGCAACCTCAACGAACAGGTGCAGATGCTCAAGGGCAACCTGCTGCTCTCGCGCATCCTCTATCAGCTCTACCAGCAACTGGAAGCGGCCCCCTCCACCCTGGTGAAGAACCTGGAGGAGCAGATCGCCGACCTGCACCTGGCCCAGTTCGAACTGAGCCAGCAGCGTGACCAGCTGTTCCAGAAGAACCAGTATCTGGACAACCTCATCGCCAGCAGCGGCGAGACGGTGAGCGACGAAGACAGGGCCAGCCTTGCCAAGCTCATCGACACACGCATCGGCCTGCTGGATCAGCTCAACCGCCAGATGGATGCCCAGCTCACCAACGCCATCAGCCTGCAACTGACCCAGCAGCAGCTGACCCGGGTCTATGCCTCCATCGAGTTCACCCTGCAGCAGCACATCTTCTGGGTGAGCAGCAACAAGCCCATCGATGCCAAGTGGTTCATCACCTGGCCGGCCCAGGCCTTCAAGCAGGCCTCCGACTGGGTGCTGAAACCGGACTGGAGCGGCTGGGGCGACATGCTGCTGGCGGTCTCCCTGCTCTCCCTGCCGCTGCTGCTGGTGGGCGGCCTGCTGCTGTGGAAGCGCGGCACCCTGCTCGAGCGCCAGAAGAAGATCGTCAAGGATCTGGGACGTTTTCGTCAGGACAGCCAGTGGCACACCCCCCGTGCTCTGCTGTTCACCGTGCTGCAACGCCTGCCGGGCACCCTCTTCATCCTGGCCGCCGGCCTGCTGCTCGCCTATTGCGGTCTGCTGAGCCCGAAACTCATTTTCCAGATCACCCTGAACCTGGCCCTCGGCTACCTGGTGTTCAGCGTCTACCTGTCGGTGATGCGACCAGGGGGCATCGGCGAGACCCACTTCCGCATGCCGCGGGACGAGCTGCAGGCCAAGCGCAACAGCATGCGCTACCTCTGGCTGCCCCTGCTGCCCCTCATCATGCTGTCGACCAAGGCGGTGGTGGAGCCCTCCTCCCTTGGCAACGACGTCATCGGCCAGGGCATGACCATGCTGCTGCTGGGGCTGACCGCCTACCTGGTGCTGCCCATCTCCCGCGCCCGCATCAAGGGCGAGGCGAGCATGTTGCAGACCCTGACCGCCGTCGCCCTGGCGCTGGCGCCGGTGGCCCTGATGGTGCTGGCAGCCCTTGGCTACTACTACACGGCCCTGAAACTCACCGGCAGGCTCATCGAGTCCTTCTACCTCATCATCATCTGGGGTCTGGTCTATCGCACCGCCCTGCGCGGTCTTGAGCTGGCGGCCCGTCGTCTGGCCTATCGCCGCGCGGTCGCCAAGCGGGAACACAAGACCCAGGAGGATGCGGAAGGGGGCGAAGCCATCGAAGAGCAGCCCATGGATCTGGAAGAGGTCAGCCAGCAGTCCCTGCGTCTGACCCGCATCATGCTGCTGCTGGTGTTCGGCGTCGCCTTCTACTGGCTCTGGTCTGATCTGGTGGCGGTCTTCACCTACCTCGACAGCGTGGTGCTGTGGCACAAGAGCGAGGGGACCGGGGCCAACGCCGTGCTCTATCCCATCAGCCTGAGCGACGTGCTGACCGGCCTCTTCGTGTTTGGTGCGGCTCTGTCGCTGGCCCGCAACCTGCCGGGCCTGCTGGAGGTGCTGGTGCTCTCCAAGCTGCGCCTTGCCCAAGGCACGGCCTATGCCTTCACCACCATGCTCAACTACGCCCTGATCGGGGTGGGCAGCCTGACGGCGCTGGCCATGCTGGGGGTCCAGTGGGAGAAGCTGCAGTGGCTGGCCGCCGGTCTCTCGGTCGGTATCGGTTTCGGCATGCAGCAGATCGTCTCCAACTTCATCTCAGGCATCATCATCCTGTTCGAGCGCCCGGTGCGGATCGGCGACACCGTCACCATCGGCACCATCTCGGGCACGGTCAACAAGATCAGGATCCGCTCCACCACCCTCACCGACTTCGACCGCAAGGAGGTGATCATCCCGAACCAGCAGTTGATGATAGAGCGGCTCATCAACTGGTCCCTGTCCGACACCGTCACCCGGGTCATCGCCCGGGTCGGGGTGGCCTATGGCTCGGATCTGGATCTGACCCGCAAGCTGTTGATGCAGGCCGCCATGGAGAACAGCCGGGTGCTGAAAGACCCGGCCCCCATCGTCTACTTCCTCACCTTCGGACCCAGCACACTGGATCACGAGCTGCGCTTCTTCGTGAGCGAGCTGGGGGATCGCAACCCGGCCATCGACGAGCTGAACCGCCGCATCGACGTGCTGTTCCGCGAGCATGGCATCGAGATCGCGTTCAACCAGATGGACGTCTACATCAAGAACATGCAGGGAGACGAACAGAAGGTGGAATCCCGCCCGGCGCTGCCGCCGGCGGGGAACCAGCCCGTCTGATCCCGCCCGCTTCACAGGCCCCGTCACGGGGCCTGTTTTTTTCTGCCCGCCCCCCGCCTTGGAAAGCGCAGATCGCCCCCAATAT
Source organism: Aeromonas sp. QDB56 (assembly GCF_027705505.1). Lineage (NCBI taxonomy): Bacteria > Pseudomonadati > Pseudomonadota > Gammaproteobacteria > Aeromonadales > Aeromonadaceae > Aeromonas > Aeromonas sp. QDB56. The sequence goes on along the minus strand of NZ_JAPDBZ010000032.1, from coordinate 10,112 downwards.
AGGGAAGACAACGGACTGTCTGCACGAGGAACCCAATGGACTCGCTCTACGCTGTGGTGCTCTTTGCCATCTCGGCATCGGTCATCCCCGGCCCCAACAACATCATGGTGATGAGCGCCGGCGCCAGCATCGGGATACGCAAGAGCCTGCCCTTGCTCATGGGGATCTGCGTCGGCTTCACCCTGATGCTGTTGCTGGTGGGGCTGGGCTTTGGCCAGCTCTTTACCCGCTTCCCCGAACTCCACATGTTCATCAAGTGCGCGGGCACCCTCTATCTGCTCTATCTTGCCTGGCTCATCGCCCGCCCGACGGACGGGATGGCTGACAGCAACGGAACCCGCCCGTTCGGCTTTTTCAAGGGTGCCCTGTTCCAGTGGGTCAATGCCAAGGCCTGGGTGGTTGCCACCGGTGCCATCGCCGCCTTCACCAGCGCGGGAAGCGACCCCTTTGAGCAGCACCTCGTCATCGCCCTGACCTTCTTCATCGTCTCTTTCCCCTGCGTCGGACTCTGGCTCCTGTGCGGTTCCCTGCTCAAGCGCTGGCTGGCAAACGATCTTGCCCGTCGCCGCTTCAACCAGGTGATGGCAGCCCTGCTGGTACTGTCAGTGGTGCCCGTCATTCGCGAGATCCTGATCCCCGCCTGAGACGCCGGGACTCCCCTTTCCCTTGACCCGACGGATGGCCGTCGCAAAGGAGATGCAATGCAACAAGTGGTCTATGTGGCCAACCCGGTGAGCGGGTTGATCCATGTGTTTCGCCTCGAGGCAGGCACCCTCGCCCCGCTGCAGGAAGTGCAGACCGGCGGCGAGGTGCAGCCCCTGGTCATCAGCCCGGACCGGCGCTGGCTCCATGCGGGGGTGCGTCCCGATTTTCGGGTGCTGAGTTTCCCCATCGCCGCCGATGGGCGGCTCGGGGCCCCGACCTCGGCGCCCCTCGAGGGCAGCGCCTCCCACACCTGCATGGACGGCAGCGGCCGCCTCTTCTTTGCCGCCTCCTACGCCTTCAACCACGTCACCGTCTCCCGCCAGGATCAGGCGGGCCGGATGCAGCCCCCTCACCAGCGTCTCGACCACCTGATGGCGGCCCACTCGGTCACCTGGCTTGCGGGGCAAAACGGGGAGCAGGAGCTGCTGGTGGCCTGCCTGAAAGAGGACAGGGTGCGCCGCTTTGCCCTGGTGGACGAGAAGCTGGTTCCCCATCCCTTGGGGGACATTCACACCGCCCCCGGCGCCGGGCCCCGCCATCTGGCCCTGCACCCGGACAACGGCGATCTCTATTGCCTCAACGAACTCGATGCCACCCTCAATCGCTACCACAGGGAGGCGGATGGACAGATAGTGGCGCGCGAGAGCCTGGACATGCTGCCCCCAGGCTATGAGGGGGAGCGCTGGGGCGCCGACCTGCACCTGACCCCGGATGGACGTTTTCTCTACACCAGCGAACGGGCCAGCAGCCTGCTCACCCTGTTCGGCGTATCCCCCCAAGATGGCGCCCTCATCCCCCTCGGCCACTTCCCGACCGAGGCCTGTCCCCGGGGCTTTGCCATCGACCACAGCGGCCACTGGCTCATCGCGACCGGGCAGCAATCCCATGAGGTGGCGCTGCATGCCATCGACCCCGAAAGCGGCCAGCTCACCCCGGGCCCACGGAGCAAGGTGGGCAAGGGGGCCATGTGGGTGAGGGTGCTCGCCCTCCCCTGAGATGGCGAAAAACGGGCATAAAAAAAACCATGGCACTGCCATGGCCTGCGTGAGCCGGCCCCCTCAGGAGCCGGTCACTTCCTTCAGGAAACCGGTGAAACGCTGCCAGGACTTGGCATCGGCATCGGCGCGGTAGTTGTCCGAGCCAAAGACGCTGAACGCGTGGGGAGCACCGCTGTAGCTGGTCGCCTCGTGCTTCACCCCGGCGCTCTCCAGCTCGGCCACCAGCGCCGCAAACTGACCCAGAGAGACCGCCTCGTCGGCGCTGCCGTGCTGGACAAGCAACTCTCCCTTCACCTCTTTGTAGTCCTGCCCGGCCGGGGTCTCCAGCCCGCCGTGTACGCTCACCACCCCCTTGAGATCCGCCCCGCTGCGGGCCAGCTCCAGCACGGCGGCGCCGCCGAAGCAGTAACCGAGGGCCACCGCATTGTCGAGCCGCCCCCCCTGCCTGCCCGCCTCCGCCAATCCCCCTTGCAGCAGGGTGCGCATCCTGGTCCTGTCCTGATAAAGGGCCCCGGTGAGGCGCTTCTTGTCTTCCACCGTGCTCGGCCTGACCCCGGCACCGAACAAATCTACGGCAAAGACACTGTAGCCCAGGGCCACCAGCATCTCGGCCCGCTTGATCTCGTAACCGTTGAGCCCGTCCCAGTCGTGCACCAGCACCACCAGAGGGGCATCCTTGTCGGCACCTGCCAGGTAATAGCCCTCGAACGGCTTGCCTTCGACCTCGTAGCGCACCGCACCGGCCTCGGCCGCACCGCTCCCCATCAGCCCCAGCAGGGCCAGGATCCATGCCCTCTTCATCCTTTCGTCCTCTCCCGTCAATGGTGCCCCTGAATGTAGCCGCTTCACATGGGAGCCCGGGTTCAGTGGTACGCAGGCAAAAAGAGAGAGGCCACCCGAAGGTGGCCTCTTTTTCATCATCTCAACGTACAGCAAGCCAGGCGTTTAATCCTTGGCGCTCTCCATGGCACCCGTTTCGGAGTGCTGGGGCAGGATGAGGTTGAGCAGGATGGCCGCCACCGAGGCCAGCCCCACGCCCGCCAGGGCGAAGTCGCCAATCTTCATCTCCAGGGCGCCGACACCCACGGTCAGGGTCACCGCCACGATGGCGATGTTGCGGGACAGCCCCAGATCCACCTTGGACTCAACCAGGGTCTTGAGACCGATGGCGGCGATGGATCCGAACAGCAGCAGCATGATGCCGCCCATCACCGGCATGGGGATGGAGGTGAGCAGGGCGTTGAACTTGCCGAAGAAGGCCAGAATGATGGCGAACACCGCGGCCCAGGTCATGGTGACCGGGTTGAAGTTGCGGGTGATCATCACGGCGCCGGTCACTTCTGCATAGGTGGTGACGGGGGGACCACCGATGAAACCGGCGAAGCAGACGCCGATGCCGTCACCGGCCAGGGTGCGGTGCAGGCCCGGATCCTTGGTGTAGTCCTTGCCGGTCACCCCGCCGATGGCCAGCACGCCGCCGATGTGCTCGATGCAGGGGGCGATGGCCACCGGCAGCATGAAGAGGGCCGCGGCCCAGTTGATCTCCGGGGTCTCGAAGTGGGGCAGCGCCAGCCAGGGGGCGTTGACCATGCCGTCGAAACTCACCTGGCCCATCAGCACGGCAGAGACATAACCGGCGATGACACCGCACAGGATGGGGATGAGTTTGATCCAGCCCTTGCAGAACACGGCGGCAATCAGGGTGACCGCCAGCGAGATCCCCGCCAGGGTCAGCGCCGTGGTGGCAGGCACCACCTGCTCACCGCCGGCACGGCCCATGGCCATGTTGCAGGCTACCTGAGCCACCGACAGGCCGATCACCATGATGACGGGACCGATGACCACGGGGGCAGCAGCTTGTGCACGAAGCCCATGCCACGAGCGCGGATGATGGCCGCCAGGATGAAATACATGAAGCCCGCGGCAAACAGACCGAACATGGTGGAGGGCAGGCCCCAGGTCTGGGTGGCATAGATGATGGGGGCGATGAAGGCGAAGCTGGAGCCGAGGAAGATCGGCACCTGACGACGGGTGCAGAGCTGGAACAGCAGGGTGCCTACACCGGCGCCAAGCAGGGCCATGGAGGGGTTCAGACCGGTGAGCAGGGGCACCAGCACCATGGCACCGAAGGCGACAAACAGAATTTGCAGCCCGGCGACGCTTTGCTTGACCAAGGAAAACATGGGTATCCTTAATTTTTTGATAACTGACAGGGATATTTGACACTTTTCAGTCATCACAAGACGTTTTCAAGGCAGCCAACGGGCCAAACGGCGTCATGTGTTGCCTTTTACTGCTTGGGGAGGGCATGAAACTGGCTTTTTAGGCGGGATTCGCTGCTACAAGCATCGAGGAAGCGATTTTACGCACTTTTATGGCCAACGCCAATCGTTTTTCCGGCGAGTTGACATGACAAGGCTTTCAACTGGTCGACGCAGATATCGCCCCAACCCCCTCTCTATACTCGAAGGCGTGACCCCACACCGACAAGGAGTTCCCCATGTCACTGCCCTCATTCAAACCCAGCCAGCGCCGGCTGCTGCTGGGTTCGGCCATCGCCCTGGCCCTGTTCGCCACCCCGCTGAGCTATGACTTCGACCACCACCAGTGGCAGGCAAACCAGGCCCATGCCAAATCCTGCTTCATTGCCGGTACCCGCATCCTGATGGCCGATGGCTGCGAACGCCCCATCGAGACCCTGCGGGTCGGCGATCGGGTGCGGGACAGGCACGGGCAGAGCAACCGCATCCAGGCCATCGAGCGGGTGGCGCTGGGGGCGCGCAGGCTCTACGGGCTCAATCATCTGCCCCCCTTCTTTACCGCCGAGCACCCCTTCCTCACCACCCGGGGCTGGGCGGCCATCGCACCGGCCATGACCCGCACCGAAAACCCGGCCCTCGCCGTGCTGCCGCTCTTTACCGGCATGCACCTGCTGGGTTGGTCAGAGGGGGGCAGCGCGGGCAACCTGGCGCTGGCGCCGCACCCTGTCGAACTGCCGGTGGCCTCCCTCTTCTGGGTTGATGCCCCGCCCGCCACGGCGCTGTTCAACCTGATCCTCGATGGCAGCCACAGCTATGTGGCCAATGGGCTGATCGTGCACAACAAAGGGGGGGATGGCGGCGGCAACAGTGGTAGCGGAGGCGGCAACAGCGGCGGTGGGGGCAGCAACAGCGGCGGCGGGGGCAGCAACAGCGGCGGCGGGGGCAGCAACAGCGGCGGCGGGGGCAGCAACAGCGGCGGTGGGGGCAATAGTAGCCACAGTGGAAACAATAGCGGAAATGGAGGCGATAGTAGCCATAACGGAAACAATGGCGGGGACGACAGTGGCCACGGCGGCGATGACCGTGGTCAGGGCGAACATGCCGGTGGCGATCGCCACGGCGGTGGCGACAAGCATGCCGGCGGGGAGCGTCATGCCGGTGGCCGGGTGGACGACAACGGTGTGGACGCCGTCGATGCCAATGGCAACAAGCTTCGAGGCGATGGCAGCGTGGACGACAACGGCGTGGACGCCGTCGACGCCAATGGCAACAAGCTTCGAGGCGATGGCAGCGTGGATGACAACGGCGTGGACGCCGTCGACGCCAATGGCAAGTCGACGCCAATGGCAACAAGCTTCGAGGCGATGGCAGCGTCGATGACCGCCTGGTGCCCCCGCCCGCTCAATAGGTGGCAGCGTCCTGCCCCGCACACACAGCAGGGCGGAAAACAGAGAGGGTGGCCTGGGCCACCCTCTCTGTTTCTATGGCATCGTCATGTCCGCGACACGTGCGGGCAGGTCGCACCTCAGACCCGGCGATAGGGCAGGTAGACCGGCTCCCACATATGGCTCAGGATGTGCTCTTGCAGATCCTGACCGATGAGCGGGTGGGAGGGGTCGCGGCGCACGATATCCTTGAGCACCGCGGTCGCCACGTGCACCGAGATGTTGCGCAGCTCGCTGATCCTCGGGTAGACGGTGCCCCGGGCGAGATCCGCCTCGCTCACGCACTCCGCGAGCGCAAAGGCGGCGGTGGTGAAGATGTCCGGGCTTATCTCGCGGATCTGGCTGACGATGGCCGCCAGCCCCACCCCGGGGAAGATGAAGACGTTGTTGCCCTGACCGATGCGATAATCCTGCCCCTCATGGTGCACGTCCTTGAACGGGCTGCCGGTGGCGACGATGGCGCGCCCCTGGCTCCAGCGGAAGATGTCTTCCGGCAGGGCCTCGCAGTTGGCGGTGGGGTTGGAGAGGGGGAACACCATAGGGCGCTCGCAGTGGGTCAGCATCAGCTGGATGTGCTCCTCCTGGAAGGCGCCACCGGCGCCGCTGGTGCCGAGCAGCACTGTGATGGGCACGTGGCGCAGCACCTCGGTCAGCCCCGCCTTGCCCTGCAGATCCCACTGGGCCAGCAAGAGGCCCGGCTTGGCGTAGCGACGCTTGTACTCATCCAGCCCCTCGCGGTTGTCACACACCAGCCCCTGGGTATCCAGGATGTAGATGCGATCCCGCGCCGCCTGCGGGTCAAGCCCCTCGCGGATCATCCCCGCGCAGATCTGATCCGCCACCCCGACCCCGCCAGCCCCGGCCCCGTAGACCAGGTAATGCTGCTGGCCCAGGGTTTCCCCCTTGGATTTGACGGCCCCTATGATGCCCGCCAGCACCACGGCCCCGGTGCCCTGGATGTCGTCGTTGAACGACGGCAGCGCCTGCTGGTAGCGGGCCAGGTTGTTGAAGGCGTTGGACTTGCTGAAGTCCTCCCACTGCAACACGGCGTTGGGGAAGTGGCGCTTGACCCCGGTCACGAATTTGTCGATGAAGTCATCGTACTCCTTGCCGCGAATGCGCCTGTGGGGCTGACCCAGGTACATGGGGTCATCCAGCAGCGCCTGGTTGTCGGTGCCCACGTCCAGCGCGATGGGCAGGCAGCAGGCGGGATGGATGCCCGCCCCCAGGGTATAGAGGGCGAGCTTGCCGATGGGAATGCCCATGCCCCCCACCCCCTGATCGCCGATGCCGAGGATCCCCTGGCTGTCGGTCACGACGATGATGCGCACCGCCTTGGCATCCATGTGGCGGGCGAGAGAGCCCATATCCTCGACGTTCTTCGGGGTGATGTAGAGGCCGCGCGGCTTCTGGAAGCGGTGGCTGAACTCCTGGCACGCCTTGCCCACGGTCGGGGTGTAGATGTAGGGGGTCATCTCCTCCACGTGGCGGGACAGGAGGGCGTAGAACAGGGTTTCGTTGCGATCCTGCAAGGCTCGCAGGTTCTGGTACTTCTCGATGTCGCTGCAGGCGCTCAAGAAGGCCTCATAGACCCGCTCCAGCTGGGCTTCGAAAGTCTGCACCTGGGGCGGCAAGAGGCCGCCCAGCTCAAAATCGGCCCGTTCCTGTTCGGTGAAGGCGGTGCCCTTGTTGAGGTTGCGATCGTTGAGCAGATTGGTGCCCGTCAGCGCAACGGGGCGAAAATCGTGACCCTGTGCATCTTTCCACAGCAGATATTGTCCGGTAGCCATAGTCATTCTCTTTGATTTACATGAAGTTGCCATCAGGCAGGAGAGCAAGGCTCAGAATGCTGGGGATCATATGACGTTTGCCGATCCGGTTTTGTGAGCTTGGACAAACCCTGCGGCCAAAGGCGCCTTTGCCGGGGCAGCCGAAGGTTGCTCCCGCGCCCGCCTTGGCGCAAGATCCCGACACGCCCCTGTGGGCATCCCTTTGCGAGCAACGGAGCACCATGACCCCTTCCTCTTCCCCCGCTTTTCTCGTCAGCGGCGTCATCCTCGCGGGCGGTCGCGCCATCCGCATGGGGGGCGATGACAAGGGCTGGGTGCCCCTCGCGGGCACTCCCCTGATCCAGCACGTGCTGACCCGCCTGCGCCCCCAAGTCGACGAGGTGCTGATCAACGCCAACCGCAGCCAGGCTCGCTACCGGCAACTTGCTCCCGTCATCGGGGACGCGCAGGCCGACTTCCAGGGGCCGCTGGCCGGCATGCTGGCGGGGCTGACGGCGGCCCGTCATGACTGGGTGCTGTTCGTCCCCTGTGACGGCCCCGCCCTGCCCCTTGATCTGATGACCCGCTTTCGCGCCGCCATCACCCCGGACACCGATCTGGTGGTGGCCCACGACGGGGAGCACCTCCAGCCCGTGGTCGCCCTGCTGCGCCGCGCCCTGCGCCCCTCCCTGAGCCAGGCGCTGGCGGACGGGGAGCGCAAGACCGGGGCCTGGTTTGCCCGCCACCGGATGGCGGTAGTGCCCTTTGCCGATCTGCCCGACGCCTTCGTCAACCTCAACAGCCCGGCCGAACTCGCCGCCTGGGAGGCGAGGCTGCGGGAAGGGAGCGCGCCATGAGCCCCCTGCCCCTGCTCGGCTTCGTCGCCTGGAGCGGCACCGGCAAGACCACCCTGCTGGAGCGCCTCATCCCGCGCCTGGTGGCGCGCGGTCTGCGCCTCGGGGTGCTCAAGCACACCCATCACGCCTTTGACATGGACCAGCCCGGCAAGGACAGCCACCGCCTGCGCCAGGCGGGCGCCACCCAGGTGATGGCGGCCTCCGACCGGCGCCACGCCCTGATCCGGGAGACCCCGGAGGGGGAGCCCCCCTTCGAGGCGCTGCTGGCCCGCTTCGATACGAGCGCCCTGGATCTGCTGTTGGTCGAGGGGTTCAAGCACAGGCGCTTTCCCAAGGTGGAGCTGTATCGCGCCGCCATCGGCCGGCCCCTGCTCTTCCCCGATGATCCTGACATCGTCGCCCTCGTGAGCGACACTCCCCAGGCCACGACCCTGCCCCGGTTCCCCTTCGAGGATCTGGAGGCCATCGCCGATTTCATCTGCGCCCGGTTGCCCCCGCACGAACCCCGTCAGGCCCCACCGCCCCTTCGCCTCTGCGCCCGGCTGCTGGCGGCCCTGCCCCCATCGGCAGAGCAGGGCGTTGTGCCCGGCTTGCTCAGTCAGGACGAGGCTGGCACCCTGCTGGTGCGCCCGGTGGATGGGGGCCACGACAGTGCCAACTGCCGCATCGAACGGGCGCCGGGTAGCGCGGCCCTTCCCCCCGGCGAGCGGGTCATGGTGCGCCTGCCGACAGGTGCGCCCGTATGAACCGGGGAAACGACGCAGGTCAAGGCGAATGCCGTCCCCCTTGCTATCCTCACAACCCTGACCCGAGATAAGAGAACGCCCTTGCGCCTCAATGCCCCGCTCTCCCGCTTAGATCTGCTCATCTATGGCCGCTACCGCCTGGTCCACGGCCTGCGCATCGCCCTGGCCTTCACCCTCACCTTCCTGTTGACCCGGGAGCTCAAGCTGCCGGAGAGCACCTGGCCCCTCATCACCCTGGTGGTGGTGATGGGCCCCATCTCGTTCTGGGGCAACGTGCTGTCGCGCGCCCTGCAACGGGTGGTGGGCACCGTCTTTGGCGCCGCCTGCGGGGTGGTGGCCCTCTATCTGGAGCTCTACTCCCTGCCCCTGATGCTGGCCTGGTGCTGCGCCATCATGTTCCTGTGCGGCTACCTGGCGCTCGGCAAGCGCCCCTATGTGGGGCTGCTCATCGGCATCACCCTGGGGGTCATCGTCGGCGGGGTGCCCGGGGACATCGAGACCGCGCTCTGGCGCAGCGGCGACGTCATCCTGGGGTCGGTGCTGGCCCTGCTGTTTTGCAGCATCTACCCCCAGCGGGCCTATACCCACTGGCGTCTGCAGATGCACGACACCCTGCAGCAGGCCGGGCGGCTCTACCACACCCACCTCTCCCCCAACGTGCTGGAGCGCCCCAGGCTCACCCGAAGCCATGCCCGCCTGCTCGCCAAAATAGTCAGCCTGCGCCCCCTGCTGGCCCCGGCGGTCAAGGAGACCCGCCTTGGCAGCCCGCTGTTCGAGGCGACCCAGACCACCCTTCGCAACAGCGTCTGCACCCTGGAGATGCTGGCCAACACCTACTGGCGGGATCGCCAGAGCCACTTCCTGATGCAGAGCCACCCGGGGCTTCGCGCCTGCCAGCAGGCGACAGAGTCGGTGCTCACCGAACTCGCCCTCATGCTCAAGAGCGGCGATACCACGGCGGCCGACCAGGCCATCGGCCGCCTGCAAGCCGCCGCCGCCCGGCTCGATGGGGACGCAAGCCAGGCACCAGGCCAGGGACACGACCCCACCCTTGGCGGCTACCTCTGGCTCAATCTCCATCTCATCGAGCAGCTCGCCCACCTCCATCGCCTGCTGGGGCTGGTGCTGCAACCCTATGCCAAGCCCTCGGCCCGCCCCTGATCGCGCCGCCTGCAACCGCCCACAAAAAAGGTTCTTCGCGGGATCCTGGGAAAGTGGAAGTTGACAGACAGGGTGCTGGTAAACTGGTTGTCGCCAAACACACCACCACCATCACCCTGCTGTCGCCGTGCATCATATTGATATTACCTCCTTCTGGCCAGGTTATACCG
>NZ_JAPDBZ010000031.1:0-34304 GCF_027705505.1 Aeromonas sp. QDB56 | reverse complement strand
ACCAGCGGGGCTGACGCCCCGGCGAAATTCCCCTCCCACCTACGTCGGAGGGAGTCCCCTTTCGCATTTAAGATGGCGTGAACCTGGGCGCTGCCCAACAGGGTGAGGGTCAGGATGAGCGCGGTCTGTCTGAACATGATCAATACCTCTGGCAATGGGTCATTCGGGCTTGCCGCTCCCTGGGCGGCAAGGGGCTTGCGTTGGCGAGCTGCAGCCCTCTCTCACCATAGCAGGAGCGAAAGACGATGCCTGTATCAGCTCTGGGGGATGCGGACCCCCTTGTCGAGGTAGAGGCTGCTGTAGTGGGCGCGGTGGGTGACGAACATCACCTGATGGCGACTGCCATCGGAGAGAATGATGAAATCACCGGCCTGTGCCGGGCTTTGCAAGCGGATCTCGTGTTCGGGGGCCGTCAGCTTGTCGGCCTCCTCCCGGAAGGTGAGGGTGTAGGAATACATATGGCGCTCCACCGCAGGCTCATATACAGACACGCCTACAACTCTAGCCGCGGTGGCCGGGATCCGCGGCGCCCAAGCGGCGCCGATGGTGCAGATAATGTCAGCAACGGTGAGGCACAGGGATCAGGGACGACCACTGAGCAGGATGGCGCCGCCCAGGGTGATGAAGAGTCCGCCGGTGATGCGGCCAACGAGGCGCTCGCCGCGACCTGGCTTGAAGTAGCGACCGGCGCGCCTAGCCAGGGCGACATAGCACAGATGCACCAGGCTGACGATGGCGCAGATGGTCAGGTACATGGTGATGAACTGCAGCGTCAGCGGACTCTGGTGATCGAGGAACTGGGGCAGCAGAGCGCAGAGGAAGACGATGGTCTTGGGGTTGCTGGCGGAGACCAGAAAGGCTTCTCGCAACAAGGAGAGGGTGGTTCTGGTGCGTCCCCGAGCGGTGGAGGGAGAGAGCCCTTGGGCACCGGTATTGGCCGCGCGCAGCGCCTTGTAGCCCAGATACACCAAGTAGCCACCCCCCGCCAGCTTGAGGGCGACAAAGAGGGGAGGCAGGGTTTGCAGCAGGGGCCCACCCCCATGGCGACCAGACCGATGAGGATGGCCTGGCACCCCAGGTTGCCGAGGATGCTGACAAGGGCGGCGCGCCAGCCGTGTTGCAGACCGTTCTTGACCACCAGCAGCACATTGGGGCCAGGGGTCAGTGTCGCCAGCAGATAGGCCAGCGCAAACAGCATCCAGGTATTGGGGTTCATGAGCACATCCTTGGCGTCAAAGCAGGCATGATGCCAGCCTCTTTGACGAGTCGTCCAGCGGCGTCTCTCCCGGCCCCGAAGAGGATTCAGGGGAGGGCAATCCGGTGCAGCATGGTCTGCGGCTGGAAATGCAATAGGCAAGGATGTGTATAAAAAAATCGCATTAAGGCAGTTTTTTATGATGTGTTAAAACCGCAGATAAGCTGTCTTTTTTCTCACCGGCTAACCAATGGCGTCGCAGCATACTGATTTCACCGATATCGATGGATCGCCAATCGTAAGCGCTGCTCGTCCTGCCTCGAGCTTGTCGACTTGCAGGGTTCCTTGAAGTGCTCTTTCTTTGGTGCGAGAAAGATCACTGTTGTGGACAGAAAGATCCCCTCTACTTGGCCATATGGAACCGCAATGAATGAGGGGGGAGGATGTCACTTTTTGATGAGCGTCGAGTGCAGGATCTCTGTGCCCGCTTGCTGGCAGACACTAATAACCAGGGATATTCACTCGATAGCAAGCATGGCCGCGAGTTGAGAGATCTCCTGCAGGCTGTGGGTGGAGTCAAGCCAGTGGGACGAGGGGCTCGTCATGTGTTGACCGATGCTGGAAGGAATTATCTCGCAGCACAGCTGGCACAGGTTGCACCAGTGATGCCGGACAGGCGTGACACGATACGGGCTCTCGGGGTGGACCTGCCCGCACATCTAAACCAGGCCAGTTTTCATGCCCTCTGGCATGGGGACAGCAAGAGCGGGATAGATCCAGATAATGATGCTATCGACATCACGCTGACACAGGATGAAGTGATTCGACTTCGCACGCTGAGCCCGCTGTCACTCATCGACCAGGACGGACTGCGCCACGACATGAGGGCGCAACTGGCACTATTGGGAGAGCTGGTCTTACCGGAGCGCTGCTTGAGTAAGTTACATGGCATTGAGTGGCAGGGGCGGCAACTGGTCACGGTGGAGAACAAGGGAGCTTTCGTGGATTACCCGCTGCAAGTGGGGGAGTTGTTGCTCTATGTGCCTGGCCGCAATACCAAGTTGGCACGTCAGGTATTCCCGCTGTTGCCGGCTGCCGTACCCTGGGCCCATTTTGGCGATCTGGATCAGCGCGGATTGGATATCGCTAACGAGCTGGCCCATGCCCTTCGTCGTCCGTTGGCTCTTTGGCTACCCGACACCTTGATGGCCTATGTTCATCACTATGCCCGCACTCTGATCCGCCGTCTGGAGGGGCAACCGATCAGCAGAGGCAAGATCCCATGGGAGGAGGTCCCCGTGGTGAGTGAGCATGGCAAGCAACTGGAAGAGGTCCTTATATATCTGATCGAAAGGGGATTGTGGTTGGAACAGGAAGTATTGGTGCTAGCCGGAGGTTGGCAGTCATGGCCACTCGACGCGCCTTGCGGCCAACGCAGTAATGAAAAAACCGCCATCAGGCGGTTTTAATGGTTGTCAGCCCCTTTTCAGGGCTTTTTTCAGCTTTTTGATCTTGCTTTCGTGCTTGGCGATTTTCGCCTGGCGGGCGGCGATCTTCTTCTTGATCTCTTTCTTGCTGGCCATGGGGCGGCTCCTTGTCTCGTGGGCGCCATGGGGATCAGGGTGCCCGGGGTCTTTCCATGCGTGCCGGGAAGGCCCTCTCCGTTGGCGCACTGACAGTCAGGGGAGGGGCATACCGCGGAACTGGTTTGCAGGATAGTCCAGTTTCCCGCGAGTGCCACCCGAACGGCAGGAAACAGAGGCAACAAAAAAGCGCCCCTGGGGGCGCTTCTGGCTTGAAGGGGCGGTATCAGGCCTTCTTCAGGTAGGCGGCCACCAGCACGATCTGCATGCCGTTGACCTTGCCCTCGATGTGCAGCGGGTTGTTGGTCAGGCGAATGCCCTTGACCAGGGTGCCGCGCTTGGCGGTGAAGCCCGCGCCCTTGACGTCCAGATCCTTGATCAGGGTGACGGAGTCCCCTTCCACCAGCACGGCGCCATTGGAGTCGACGGTCGGCACGCTGTCGTCATCGTCGCTGGTCACGCCGGCGTCTGCCCAGGCCTTGACCTCGTCTTCCATGTACATCATGTCCAGCATGTCCTGGGCCCAGAGCTCGCCCCGGGCGACGAGGGCCTTCAACTGGCGCCAGGCCATCACCTGCACCGCCGGCACCTGGCTCCACATGCTGTCACCCAGGCAGCGCCAGTGGTTCACCTCCGTGGTGTCCGGCTGCTCCAGCTGGCCGCGGCAGGTGGCGCAGAGGGCCACGCTGTGGTCGTCGTCGCTGGCGGGGGAGTGCGGCACCGGGAAGGCAGTCAGCGCATGTTCTGCGCCACACAGCTCGCATTTGGCATTTGCACGGGCTTGCAGGATGGCATTGATGGTCATGATTGGGTTCCGTTTATAGGGGTAAAGCTGCTCGCCGTGGCGGGCTGCGCGAATGAGGGGCCGGAATATAGCACAAATCCCTGCTTTTTGTCAGGCTACCAGCGGCGCACAGGCGAGTGCTTTTTGACGGCAGATCGCTAGAATGAGCCTCCCTTTTTGCGCCAAAGGACAGGTTCACCGTGCTGGCCCACCGTTTTCGACAACTGGACTGCTTGCTCACCGCCGAGCGACGCTGGTGGCAATACCAGCCCTATCACCATTTGGGGATCGCCTTTGCCCGCGAGGCGCCAGCCCTTGCGAAGTGCCTGGCAGCCCTGACCCTTGACGAGATAGCGCACCTCGACGGGGACATGGATGCGCTCTGCACCCTGCTTGCCCCCTGGATCCCGGCGGGGGCCGAGTTGCAGGCCCTCGGCGAGCTTGCCCCTTTCGCCCCAGAGCCCGTCCAGTGCGCCAGGACCATGGCGATGTACATGCCGGGACGCAAGCAGGGGCAGATAGAGGCCTTCACCGGCTGCCTGCCCCCCCACCAAGGTCCCTATCTGGAGTGGTGCGCCGGCAAGGGGCATCTGGGGCGCCTGGTGTCGCTGCACCGTGGCGCGGAGATCCTTAGCCTGGAGTGGCAGGGGGCGCTCTGCGAGGAGGGGCGGCGGCTCGCCGCGCGCGACGGCGCCAACATGCGGTTCGTGGAGGCGGATGCCTTTGCCGCCGAGTCCGGGGCCCTCATCGCCCCGCACCATCACGCCATGGCGCTCCATGCCTGCGGCGATCTGCACACCCATCTGTTGACGCGGGTGGCCGAGGGGCGTGCCCAGGGGGTGACCCTCTCCCCGTGTTGCTACCACCTCATCAGAGGAGAGCACTACGCGCCCCTCTCCCGGGCCGCCAGGGCCAGTGCCCTGCGCCTTGGCAAGAGCGATTTGAAGCTGCCGCTGCAGGAGACGGTGACCGGCGGTGCCCGCATCGCCCGGCTGCGGGAGCGGGAGGTGGTGTGGCGCCTCGCCTTCGACTGCCTGCAGCGCCAGGTGCGCGGGGTGGATGAGTACCTGCCGGTGCCCAACCTGCAAAAGAGCCTGCTGACCGGGGGCTTCGAGGATTTCTGCCACTGGGCCGCCGAACGCAAGGGGATGGGCTTGCCCGCGGGGCTCGACTACGCCGCCTTGCTGGCACAGGGGGAGCGGCGCTTTGGCGATGTCGCCCGCATGGAGCTGGTGCGCCACCTGTTTCGCCGTCCCCTGGAAATCTGGCTGCTGCTCGATCGCGCCCTTTTCCTCGAGGAGCAGGGCTACCGGGTGGAGGTGGGCACCTTCTGTCCCAAACCCATGACCCCGCGCAATCTGCTGATCCGGGCGGTGCGCGCAGGGGGGATCTGAGCAAGAGTCCGGACAGGTCGGATGGCTGCGGCCGCAAGACCAGGGGCTGGATCCCCCTGCAAACGAGCGCCATCTGAGTGCAGGGAGGCATGGCTCACAATTTCGCCAAATTCTTAATTCTTGTCGTGAATTTAGTTGTCAGGATGCCTATGCTCGCCCTGACATTTTCAAGACAAGGATGGTTACCCATGTTCATGCTCACGCGTACCGCCTGCCTGGTTGCCCTCGTCTGGGCACTGCCCGGCCAGAGCGCCATGACAATCCAGCCCGATCCCCAGAACAGCGGCGGCTATGTGATGGCGGCGGCGGATCTTGCCAGTGCGGCCCAGGCCAAGACCGCCAACCTCATGTACGGGATCTGGTCCCACGCCCTGGCCACCCGGCCCAATTCGGTGGTGGAGGCCATCGTGGCACGCGCCCCCGGCAACCCGGACAACGTCAAGCGGGTCGAGCGGGTCTTCACCGAATCGGACTGGGAGTTCCTGACCCAGATGGCCGCCCCGGAGTACACCTACGAGCGCTTCCTGCGGGCGGTGGGCAAGTTCCCCGCCTTCTGCGGCGACTACACGGACGGGCGCAATGCGGACGCCATCTGCAAGAAGTCCATCATCACCGCCTTCGCCCACTTTGCCCAGGAGACCGGCGGCCACATTGCCAAGGAGAATGTCTCCGACAACCCCCTTGGGCTGGAGGAGTGGCAATAGGCCCTGGTGCACGTGCGGGAGATGGGTTGGTCTGAGGGGCAGACCGGCTACACCACGGGGTGTGGCCAGAGTGACTGGCAGAACCGGCGCTGGCCCTGCAGCACCGGTCAGGGCTATTTCGGTCGCGGCGCCAAGCAGCTCTCCTACCACTTCAACTACGGCGCCTTCTCCGAGGCCATGTTCGACGGCGACGCCACCGTGCTCCTCAACAACCCCGGGCTGGTGGCGGACTCCTGGCTCAACCTCGCCTCCGCCATCTGGTTCTTCCTGACGCCCCAGGCTCCCAAACCCGCCATGCTGCACGTCATCGACCGGACCTGGGTGCCCTCCCAGCGTGAGCTGGCGGCGGGCATCGGCTACGGCTTTGGCACCACCATCAACATCATCAACGGTGGCATCGAGGTGCGGCGAGCAGAACAAGAACAAGGGCCAGCCGGTCAACCGCATCCGCTACTGGGAGGGGCTTGCGGCCCACTACGGGATCCCGCTGCTGGCGGACGAGAAGAACACCTGCTGGCAGCAGATCCCCTATGGCAGCCTCAACCTCAACGGCGCCACCGACGTGCTCTACACCAACTGGGACGGCAACTGGAAATACTACCCGGACAGACCCGGCGGCTACTCCTTCGAGTGTGATCTGGTAGGGTACCAGACCGCCTATTCGGCCCTGGTGCCGGGGGATTACGAGAAGTGCGTGACCAACTTCTACGGCTCCCACGCCAGCTGGCCCAAGGTACGGGTGGTGGCCACGCTGGATCCGGCCCCGGTCGACCCCGGCACGCCACTGGTGGACGGGGTACCGGCCTGGGAGGCAGGCAAGGTCTACACCGCGGGCAACAAGGTGAGCCACAAGGGGATCATCTATCAGGCCAAGTGGTGGACCCAGGGCAACGAGCCGGGCAAGGGCGCAATGCTGTTCAGATAAGCACATTTTTGACTAATTATTCATAAATGCGACTTGAGTTGGGGGAGCAAGGCTGTTTCCAGTCGATGTTCCTTCAGCCTTTATCCAGCGTGGCTTGCAATAGAAAGAGGGAGGCATCATGCCTCCCTCATTTTTAGCCCTGATACTACGTGGACTGGAACTCAAATTCTCTTAAGTGAACAGCATTGCGGGCAAGGGCGACCCCTGGGCACCGGTGACCTGAGAGTCAGTACAAGCGCAAGCACCCCGGGGAGGCCGCGCGCCTCCCTTGTTGATTGCCGCGCTGGCTTGCTGCGCCTCTTTTGGCACTGATAGCCTGCGGGTTCACACCGAGGGAGGATGACCATGAACATCGCCATTCATTTTGAAATTCCGGTACAGGATATGGAGAGAGCCATCCGCTTCTATGAGGGAGTCTTCGAGACGGTGCTGGAGCGGGTGCAGATCGATGGCAACGAGATGGCGCTCTTTCCCCTGGAAAGTGGCACGGCGGGCTGCTCCGGCGCCCTGGCGAAGGGGGAGAGCTATGTGCCGAGTCTGGATGGCACCCGGATCTATCTGCGGGTGCCTGACATCGAGGGGGCCATGGCCCGGGCACTGGCATCGGGCGGGGCCTGTCTCTATCCCGTCACCCGGGTCGGGGAGAGCCTCCGGGTGGCGGAGTGTCGGGATTGCGAGGGGAATCGCATCGCCTTGCAGGAGGGAACCTGACCATTATTTATCCGGTGCATGGGGTGTGTTGAGTCATTCACTCGATGAATAAAGAGGGGGATTTTCCCGCTCCGGGAGCCTCAGCCCCGCGGTGAGGCTCCGGAATGGTCAGTTGCCGCCCCCCGGATCCCGTGCTACTTCATCTGGTGCGGCAAGAAGGCGAGCACCCGTTCGCCCGGTCTGTCGCCCCAACTCTCAGGAGGCATCATGGAAGGACATTGTCTGTGTGGCGGGATCACTGTGTCGAGCGGCGATCACAAGGAGGTCAACCTGTGTCACTGCGCCATGTGCCGGCGCTGGTCAGGGGGACCCATGTTCGCGGTGCACGGGGGCAAGGGCGTACGGTTCACCGGGATGGCCCCGGTGGCCTACCGCTCGTCGGAGTGGGCGGAGCGCGGATTCTGCCCCACCTGCGGCACCCATCTTTTCTACCATCTGTTGCCGACGGACGAGTACATCCTCTCCGCCGGCCTGTTTCAGGATCAGGGGTTCGAGCTCACCGGGCAGATCTTCATCGACGAGAAGCCCGACTTCTATGCCCTCAAGAACGACACCCCGACCCTGACCGGACAGCAGGTGTTCGAGCAGTTCGCCCCCAAACCCTGAGCCTGTACTCACCCCGAGGAGAAGCCATCATGGATGAACAACCGAAGGTGAAGGGGCCTGCCTCCTATTTTCCCGCCATCGAGCAGAAATACGGCCGGCCCATCGCCCACTGGCTGACCCTGCTGGCAGGGCGGGAGGAGCGCAAACACATGGCCCTGGTGGCCTGGCTCAAGGACGAACACGCCATGGGTCACGGCCATGCCAATGCCCTGGTGGCCCACTTTTTGGCGCAGCCCGATGCGCCCGGCGTGGCATGACAGTGCCACAGTGCAAAACGTGCAGGAAAGCCAGAGGAGCAGAGAGATGAAGATAAGCGTCAGCGTCTGGGTTGCCAGGCCGATTGCCGATGTGTGGCAGGGCTGGAACACCCCCGCCAGCATCATGGCGTGGAACGCCGCCTCCCCGCAGTGGCACTGCCCCCAAAGCCGGGTGGATCTGCGGGTGGGTGGGCGTTTTTGCCACCACATGGCGGCGCGGGATGGCAGCACGGGGTTTGATTTCGAGGGGACCTTCACCGAGGTCACCGCGCCGACGGGGCTCGGCTACGTCATGGACGATGGCCGCGAGGTGAGCGTGCGGTTCGTGGCAGAGCAGGGGGGCACCCGGGTGGAGGAGCGGTTCGATGCCGAGTCCCTGCACAGCGGCGAACAGCAGCGGGCGGGGTGGCAGAGCATCCTGGATAACTTCAAGCGACATATGGAAGCCGCCAGCTGACCCCTGTGGGGCGCCATAAAAAACCACCGCAAGCTGGCGGTGGTTTTTTTATGGCGTTCGCCCGGGGCGGGGCGGGGCGGGGAAGGGGGTCACTCCTCGATGTCCAGCAGCACCAGGATGGCGCTCTCGCCCCCCCACTCCCGCGGCGCCTGGTGAAAGGCGCGCACAGCGGGGTGCTGGGCCAGCCAGCTCGGGATGCGCTGCTTGAGGATGTGCTTGCCGATGCCGTGCATCACCGAAGCGACGTGGATGTTCTCTTTTCGGCACAGGGTGAGCAGGGCCGCCAGCTCCTGCTTGGCCTGGTGCTGGTTCATGCCGTGCAGATCCAGATAAATCTCCGGCGGGTAGCTGCCGCGCTTGAGCTTTTTCAGCTCGAATTTTGACACGTCGTCGCGCACGTAACGGGTCGGCCCGTCCGCCTCGAGATGGGGCTGGTACTCGTCGCTGAAAAAGTGGTCAACCCCAAGCTTTTCGCGGCTCTCGCGCACTTCGCGTTTCTGCTTGACCGGGCTTGAGGAGGCCCTTATGGTATCTTGCTTAATTTTCCGGGTACCTTTGACAGCATCACGAAACAGCAGGCTTTCCTCGTCTGTGAGTGAGGGCGTATTTTTCATCAGGTACTCGTCTTGCTCGCTGTATAAAATTCTCGGGCCGGATATTACTCGACTTGGAGGTGGATTTGGACAAGATATTTATCGATGAGGTGGTTGCCGAAATGCACACCATCCAGGACATGTTGCGCTGGGCCATGAGTCGTTTCAACGACGCCGGGATCTTCTACGGACATGGTACCGACAACGCCTGGGATGAGGCCGTGCAACTGGTGCTGCCCGCGTTACATCTGCCGCCGGACGTGGATCCCGCCATGCGCCACTCCCGCCTGACCACCAGCGAGCGCCACCGCATCGCTGAGCTCATCATCCGCCGCGTGCAGGAGCGCATTCCGGCGCCTTACCTGACCAACAAGGCCTGGTATGCGGGCTGGGAATTCTACGTGGACGAACGGGTGCTCATTCCGCGCTCCCCCATCGCCGAGATGGTGGCCAACCGCTTCGCCCCCTTCCTGAAAGACGAACCGACCCGGATCATGGACCTGTGCACCGGCTCCGGCTGCATCGCCATCATCATGGCCCACGAGTTCCCCCATGCGGAAGTGGATGCCATCGACATCAGCGTCGATGCCCTCAACGTGGCCGAGCGCAACATCAACGATCACGGGCTGGAGCAGCAGGTTATCCCCATTCGCTCCGATCTGTTCCGGGATCTGCCGGCCGGTGACAAGTACGATCTCATCGTCTCCAACCCGCCCTATGTGGACTCCGAGGACATGTCGGATCTGCCGGAGGAGTTTCGCCACGAGCCGGAGCTGGCCCTGGCGTCGGGCTCCGACGGCCTCAAGCTCACCAAACGTCTGCTGGCCAATGCCGCCGACTTCCTGAAAGAGGATGGCGTGCTGGTGGTCGAGGTGGGCAACAGCATGATCCACCTGGAAGCCCAGTTCCCCGAGGTGCCCTTCACCTGGGTCCAGTTCGAAAACGGCGGCCACGGCGTCTTTGTGATGACCCGCGCAGAGCTCGAGCAGTACCAGGCCCATTTCGCCATTTACAAGAACTAAGCAGCAAGGAGCATTCATGGCAGGGAACAGTTTCGGCCAACTCTTTCGGGTCACCACTTTCGGCGAGAGCCACGGTCTGGCGCTGGGCGCCGTGGTCGACGGCTGCCCGCCGGGGCTGGAGATAAGCGAAGACGATTTGCAGGGGGATCTGGACAGGCGCAAGCCCGGTACGTCCCGCTACACCACTCAGCGCCGCGAGGCGGACGAGGTGAAGATCCTCTCCGGGGTGTTCGAGGGCAAGACCACGGGCACCTCCATCGGGCTGCTCATCGAGAACACCGATCAGCGCTCCAAGGACTACTCCGAGATCAAGGATCTGTTCCGACCCGGCCACGCCGACTACACCTATCACCAGAAGTACGGCCAGCGTGACTACCGTGGCGGCGGCCGCTCCTCGGCCCGCGAGACCGCCATGCGGGTCGCGGCGGGCGCCATCGCCAAGAAGTACCTGAAACAGGTGCACGGCATCGAGATCGTGGGTTTTCTCTCCCAGCTCGGCCCCATCAAGGCGGAAGGGTTCGACGAGAGCCAGATCGAGCAGAACCCCTTCTTCTTCCCCGATGCGGGCAAGCTGGAGGCGCTCGATGAATACATGCGTGCCCTCAAGAAAGAGGGAAACAGCGTGGGGGCCAAGGTGTGCGTCGTGGCGCGCAACGTGCCGGTAGGCCTAGGGGAGCCGGTGTTCGACCGCCTCGACGCCGACATCGCCCACGCCATGATGGGCATCAACGCGGTGAAAGGGGTGGAGATCGGTGACGGCTTCGCGGTGGTGGAGCAAAAAGGCTCGGAGCACCGGGACGAGATGACTCCGACCGGCTTTGCCAGCAATCATGCGGGGGGCATCCTGGGGGGCATTTCGTCGGGTCAGGAGATCGTGGTGAGCATGGCCCTCAAGCCTACCTCCAGCATCACGGTGCCGGGCAAGACCATCACCACCAGCGGTGAGGCCACCGAGATGATCACCAAGGGGCGTCACGACCCCTGCGTCGGCATCCGTGCCGTGCCCATCGCCGAGGCCATGCTGGCCCTGGTGCTGATGGATCACCTGCTGCGCCACCGCGCCCAGAACCAGGGCGTGCACACCCAGACCCCGCAGCTGCGCTGATCACGCTGCGGGCCAGGTGAGTGATCACCAGATACCACAAGGCGACCCCAGGGTCGCCTTTTTCATGGTTTTTTGCCGGCGTCGGCGTCAGGGGGCCGATGGCGTCGAGAGCGATGGGTGCCGGGTTGCGTCCAGGCGGCAGCGGGGCGGCGCAAAGGCGGGATCCGGTGAGGGCAGGGTGGCGATGGCGGCATCGATGCGGGCGAGCGCCTCATCGTTCACGGCCTTTTTGGCAAACATCAGGCGCACCGGCTGCTGGTGCAAGAGCACCTGACACTGGATGGCATTGCTCGCCCCGAGCTGGTAGCGGGCGTATTGCCACTCCATGATGACGCCGTCGAGGCGGCGCGCCAGCAAGAGGGTGAGCAGCCTGTCATCGCTGTTGTATTCACTCGCCTGCCCGAGGGCAGGGCACTCCTCGTTCATCGGCAGGGGGCGGGTACCCCGCAGCTTGCCAAGTCGAAGCCCCTTGGCCTGGCAGAGGGTTGCCAGCGCGGTGAACCCTTGCCAGCCGTCGGGCTCCCCGGCCTGCGGGCGCTGGCTCAGCAGCACGAAGCTGGCGCGCCGATAGGGGGCGGAGAAGCGGGCGAACCGCTCCCGCTCGGGGGTTTTCAGGGCGCCCATGGCCACGTCCAGCTGCTGGCGCTCCATGAGGTAGAGGGCCCGGGCCCAGGGTAGGTTGCGAAAGGCGGGCTCAACGCCTGCCTTGCCCAGGATCTGGCGGGTCAGGGTCACGTCCAGTCCGCCGAGGGTGCCGTCGGCAGCGATCTGGCTGAAAGGGGGCCAGTGGCTCCAGGCCACCGACAGGGTCTCCCTGGCGACGAGGGGCGGGGCGAAGAGCAGGGGCAAGACGAGGCCCAGCATGCGCCGGGCGGTGGGGGTGAACTTCCGTTTCAATCAAAACCTCCTGTTCCGTGTATCGCGCCGTCCCCGGCAGGCTGTGCAGGGGCTTTGATACATACGGCGATTCGGGCCATTTTGTCCTGCCTTTGTCGCTATTTCCAGCCGCGCTGGGAGGTGCATCACATTTTCCTCGTCTAAGTGCGCCAACTCCGTTAGACTGCGCCTCTATTCTTTCCCCTTTGCTCTGCTCCCCGGGGAAATCGTTGTTTTCTCTATAGGCCCGGATCCTGTGAGATGGCATCGGCTCAGCAGAGGAGCCCCACCACGATCTTTGGCGCCCCTATCCCTAGCAGGTAACTATGAGTTTTACTTCCCTCGGTCTGGCCGAACCCTTGTTGCGTGCCGTTGCCGAGCAAGGCTACGACACCCCGTCTCCCATTCAGCAACAAGCGATCCCGGCGGTACTGGCTGGCCGTGATCTGATGGCCGCCGCCCAGACCGGGACCGGCAAGACCGCAGGTTTTACCCTGCCGATGCTGCAGCGTCTGACTGAAAGCAAGCGCAAGGTCTCCCCGAACCGCATCCGTGCCCTGGTGCTGACCCCGACCCGCGAGCTTGCCGCCCAGGTGGGCGAGAGCGTGCGCAACTACGGCAAACACCTGCCGATCCGCAGCCACGTGGTATTTGGCGGCGTGAGCATCAACCCGCAGATGATGGCGACCCGCCGTGGTCTGGACGTGCTGGTGGCCTGCCCGGGCCGCCTGATGGATCTCTACAACCAGAACGCCGTCAAGTTCGATGAAGTGGAGATCCTGGTACTGGACGAAGCGGATCGCATGCTCGACATGGGCTTTATCCGCGACATCCGCCGTATTCTGGCCCTGCTGCCGAAGAAGCGCCAGAACCTGCTGTTCTCTGCCACCTTCGCCGACGAAATTCGCGAGCTGGCCACCGGTCTGCTGGACAACCCGGCGGTGATCGAAGTGACCCCGCGCAACAGCACCGCCGAGCGCATCGAGCAGCTGGTACACCCCTGTGACAAGGCCAACAAGATTGCCCTGCTGAGCCATCTGGTCACCAGCAACGACTGGCAGCAGGTGCTGGTGTTCACCCGTACCAAGCACATGGCCAACCGCGTTGCCGAGACCCTCGACAAGAATGGCGTCAGCGCCGCCGCCATCCACGGCAACAAGAGCCAGGGTGCCCGTACCCGTGCCCTGGCCGGTTTCAAGGATGGCAGCGTCAAGGTGCTGGTGGCGACCGACATCGCCGCCCGTGGTCTGGACATCGACAAACTGCCGCAGGTGGTCAACTTCGAGCTGCCGAACGTGGCGGAAGATTACGTGCACCGTATCGGCCGTACCGGTCGTGCCGGCGCTGCCGGTCACGCCATCTCCCTGGTCGCGGCCGATGAAGGCAAGCTCATCAAGGCCATCGAGCGTCTGACCAAGCAGAACATTCCGTGCGAGCAGGTGGCCGGTTTTGAAGCCTCCCGCGAGACCCTCGACAACATCGCCCGTGGCATCGGCGCGCCGCTTCGCAAAGAGCCGCGCGATCCGAGCGAGCAGCGCCGTGCGCCGCGTCCGCAAGGTCAGGGCCAGCGTCAGGGTGCCGGTCGTTCTGCCAACGGTGGCAATGGCGGTGGTAATCGCTCCGGCAACGGTGGCAAGCCCAAGCCCCAGGGCGGTCAGCGTCCGGAAGGCGGCACTGGCAAACCGGCCCAGGCCCGTCGTCCCCGTCGCGCCAGCCACAACCAGTAAGCGGCCAGGGAGCCAGGCACCCCGGCTGTTCGGTTGATACAAAAAGCCCCGCCAATCTGGCGCAATGCTGTTCAGATAAGCACATTTTTGACTAATTATTCATAAATGCGACTTGAGTTGGGGGAGCAAGGCTGTTTCCAGTCGATGTTCCTTCAGCCTTTATCCAGCGTGGCTTGCAATAGAAAGAGGGAGGCATCATGCCTCCCTCATTTTTTAGCCCTGATACTACGTGGACTGGAACTCAAATTCTCTTAAGTGAACAGCATTGCGCCAATCTGGCGGGGCTTTTTGTCCTGGTAGACGCTATTCACCGTAGAGGCGAATTTCCAGTACATGGGTGATGGCCTCGCCGCTCCAGTGGTACTCCAGATGACGGGCGTGGTCCACCCGGCTGACCAGACGGGGGCGATAGAGCACGTGACAGTCGTGACCGGGGTGGCGCACCGAGCGGTAGTGGATGCCGTCCGCCCCAGCAACCTTCTGCTCCCGGGCGAAGGCCTGGGCGGGGCCGTAATCGGTGGCGTGATAGAGGGGGCCTGGCAAAAACGCCGGGCCCGTGATGTCGATGAGGCTGGCGCTGAACTGCGCCTGGATCACCCGCATCTGCACCTTCTGGGCCGGCTCCCGGGTGTACCCGAAGATCCGCTCCCTGT
Source organism: Aeromonas sp. QDB56 (assembly GCF_027705505.1). Taxonomy (NCBI): domain Bacteria; kingdom Pseudomonadati; phylum Pseudomonadota; class Gammaproteobacteria; order Aeromonadales; family Aeromonadaceae; genus Aeromonas; species Aeromonas sp. QDB56. The sequence goes on along the minus strand of NZ_JAPDBZ010000031.1, from coordinate 19,712 downwards.
GGTAGACCGTCTCCTTGATGCCGGTGTCGAGGGAGGGGGCACAATAGTAGCCGCCAAAGTCCCCCGTGGTGAAACGGGCACCCTCGGGATTGAGGTGGGTGAAGGCGGCCATCACATAGCTGCCGCCGGGCAGCCCCACCAGCCAGTCTTCCCTGGGCACCCGCATCAGCTCGCCCGCCTCTTCCCTCAGTCTGTCGTTGGTCAGCGCCTCGACGGCCCAGACCGCCTCCAGCTCGTCGGCGGTAGCGACGTCTTCATAGAGGCAGATGGGGGGAAAGCGGCTCGGAATGATGCGATAGGCGCAGGCATTGTGGAAGGTGCGCAAGGGCGGGGAGGACATCAGGCCATCTCCCCGCGCCAGGCGTGCAGCCGGGTGGCCACTTCGTAGAGATCGGCCACCCGCCCACCCTGCATGACCTCCATGGCGCTACGCCCGGCGAAGAAGGGGTGGCTGTTGGGTTTGCGCACCCAGCCATAGATGCTCTCATCCAGGCTGAACAGCAGCCGCAGGCTCTTGTGGATGTTGAGTAGATAGCTCATCCGCTCCTGGAGATCGGCGCTCAGCCGAATACCGCCGCTGGCCTCCTTGTACTTGTTCAGGGTGGAGCGGGAGGTAATGCCAAGCAGCCTGAGCTGTTCATCCGTGCTGCACTGCCATTTGTCCAGGATGCGAAACACCACGGGCAGGGCCTTGCTGGGATCGACGGCGGGCTGTTGCCGGGGAAGAGATGCGGTGGCGACCATGTTGCCTCCCGGGTTGGCGTGCCAGACGGGCACGGGATCATGGGTTGTCTGCTAAGCAGTGTAGGGCAGGGGCGCAGTCATGTACATATCTATACATGGTTGCACTCAAATGTTCATTGTTGGATGGGCTTCGCGAGGAGGGGCGCGGGTCGGCCAAGTGAGCCCGTGCCAATGACACGCCCCGCCAACTGGGTTGGCGGGGCGTGTCTCTTTGCGGCGTTTCTGTTTGTCGGGTCGAGGAGATCAGAGGGCGGGCAGCAGCCCCATGCTGACGCTGACCTGTACCCCGACGATGAGTACCCCCATGGCACCGGCCAGACCCAGAGCCAGCACGCCACCCGGGACGCGGTAGTGGTCTGCTTCGGCCTGCTTGCGGCTCTGCCACACCAGGGCCACCGGCAGCAGCACCGCCAGCACCGCCAGCGCAATGGCGGCGTAACCCAGCGCCATGATGAAGCCTTGCGGGAAGTAGAGGGCGAACAGCAGGGGCGGCACGAAGGTGATGAGGCCGGTCTGGGTGCGGCCCTGCCAGTTGTCCTTGCGACGGGTCACCTTGGCCATGAAGTCGAACAGTCCCAGGGTCACCCCGAGGAAGGAGGTGGCGAGCGCGAGATCCGCGAACAGATGCATCGCCTGGTTGAAGGCGGGCCAGCTCACCAGGCCGCCGACGTTGGCCAGCAGGCTGTCCAGGGCGCCGCCGGTCTGGATCAGGGATTGCTGACCCAGCAGCCCCAGTATGGCGATCTGCCACAGCACGTAGAGCACGAGCGGCAAGGCGGAGCCCCACACGAAGACTCGGCGCAACTGCCTGGGGTTGTCCCCGAGGTAGAGCATGACGCTCGGGATGGAGCCGTGGAAGCCGAAGGAGGTGAAGATGACCGGCAGGCCCGCCAGCAGCAAGCCTTCCCCGAGGGGCATGGAGAGCAGGTGCTGCCCCTGGGCGCGGGGCAGCAGCAGCGCCAGCACCGCCACCATGATCACCAGCTTCACGGTGAACATCAGGCGGTTGAGGTAATCCACCTGCCTGGTGCCGACGCACACCATGCCGCCAAACAGCAGGGTAAAGACCCAGGCCGCCTGCTCCTGGCCGAGGGGCAGGCCGGCATCGGCCAGTGCCTGGGCCAGCAGGCTGCTGCCGCCGCTGATGTAGGCGGAGGCCAGGGCGTAGAACAGCATCAGGATGCAGAAGGAGGCGATGCCCTTGCCCCAGGGGCCGAGCAGGTGATCCGCCAGCTGGTGCAGGTACCACTTGCCGGTGCTGAGGCTGGCTTCCACCTGCAGCATGGCGGTGAAGGCCATCAGGGCCCAGAGGCCGATCATCAGCATCAGGGTGGCGGGGCCGCCCAGGGACGAGGAGGCCAGCGGCAGGGCCAGCATGCCGGCGCCTATGGTGGTGCCGGCAATCAACAGGGTACAACCCAGGGTCTTGGTATTCATGTCATCCATCCGAAAGTGAGGGGCGCTGTTGCAAACAAGAGAGAGCCAGTTGGCTGTGTCGGGAGGCGCCTCCGGGGAAAAGCCGGAGGCTAGCAATATCGGTGTGGATACATCTGTACCTGAAACCTGTCAGTTGTAAAAATTGGTTGCCAAGTTAGCGGATTGAAATGGCGGAAACAACCCCTTAAAAGCGGATTTTGTGCTGTAGCAAGCCGAAGGGTGGCAATAAAAAGTGACACATTGCGCCATGCGCCGAAAAAACGCGCCCCTCAGGGGGAGGCTGCCCGTCAGGCTGCGTTGCGGGTCGACATCGAGAGCGCCCGCGTTGGCGGCAACAGGGCTTGCAGAGGGTAACACGGGGCCCTGGTGGTGCGACTGGCCCGATATAAGCAAACATCGGGTCATACTCCCAAAAGCCATCATTTTCACTTATAGCGAGCCGAGGCGCCGATAAACGTGCCCTGGCGCGGGGTTGCCGCCCGGCAGATCACCTCAAAGCCAGAAGGCGAAGGGCAAAGCTGAGACAACAGGGGAGAACACAAGCAGGTGTGGGGGAGGAGGCTCAGGGGCTGGCACTGCGGGCCGCCCCCGGGGTGGTGCGTCGTTGCCGGGTCAGCGGCGGCGTTTGAGGGTACGGCTCACATAGTGCAGGCCGCTCTGGTAGTCGCCATTGACCGCCTTGAGGGCCAGCGTCAGGGCCTGGCTTGCCAGGGCGTCGTGCTGCTGGGGCAGGGAGTTGATGCCAAAGGGGAGGAAATCGAGCAGACGGTCATCCCCGAAGGTAGCCATGGCGAGCTGGCTCATGTCGGCCTCCTGCTCCAGCAGGTAGTCGAGCACCCCCTCCATCAGGATGTAGGAGGTGGTGATCAGCGCCTCGGGCAGTTGGCCGAGCTGCTGATGGAGCGTCTTGATCAGGCGATACCCTTCGGTGCGCGAGAAGTGGGCCCCTTCACACAGGTGGCGGGTCGCACTGTGACTGGCAATGGCCTGTTCGAAGCCCGCTTTTCGCTCCTGACTGATCGTCAGTTCCGGCAGTGCAGTGATCAAGGCGATATGACCGATGGCCGGGGTGAGCAGGGAGGCGGTGAGGTCCAGGCTCGCCTTCTGGTTTTCACTCGCCACGGTGACGAAGTGCTCGGTGGCCATGGCACGGTCAATGGCGAGGATCTGCACGCCCCGGGACTGCTGCTCCAGGTAGAAGGGATCCGCCGGGGGGAGGCAGCTTGCCACCAGGAGCGCATCCACATGGCGGCTCACCAGCATCCGGGCCAGCTCCTTTTCGGTGTCCGGATCGTCCTCCGAGCAGACGATGAGCAACTGATAACCCTGGGTGCGGGCCCCTTGCTCCAGGCGCTTGGCGAGCTTGGCGTAACTGGCGTTTTCGAGGTCGGGCAGGATGAAGCCGAGGGTGCGGGTCTGGCCGCCGCGCAGGGAAGCGGCGCGGCTGTCCGGCTGATAGTTGTGGGCATGGACCACGGCCATCACCTTGTCGCGGGTTGCCTGGCTGATGCGGTATTGATCGGCCTTGCCATTGATCACATAGCTTGCGGTGGTGCGAGAGACACCGGCCAGCGCGGCGATTTCATCCAGTTTCATCATGTTGGCTCTGTTTGAGTTGCAAGGCCCGCGCCGGTTCCTGGTTGGGGCGCCGAAAAGTGTGCGCGGGATCATATCATTGAAACGTACTTTCTGCGGGATCTTGAACAATGCGCTGAAACGATTCAGTCTGAGTGTAATTGAAACGATTCAGCTTGTCAGTAACGGATGATTATCTGCACTTGGAAATGGGTTCCGGCTCACCAAAGCGAGAGATCACCGTCTATTGTCAGCAGGCAAGTTACCCAAAAATCGAGTTGAGTTGAGCCGGTACGCAGCGAGGCGAAGCCGGACCTGATGGAGAATCTCTATGTTGAAGTTGGCGCGACAGCAAATCCTGCTGGGACAATCGGTGACGACCAAGGCGGACGCCATCGCCCTGCTGGCAAGCAAACTGACCGACGCCGGTCTGGTTGAAGCAGGTTACGTGGACGGCATGCTGGCGCGGGAAGCGCAGCACGCCACCTATCTTGGCAGCGGTATCGCCATTCCCCACGGCACCACGGACACCCGTCATCTGGTGAAGAGCACCGGCGTCATGGTGGCCCAGTTCCCCCACGGCATCGAGTGGGACGAGGGGCAGATTGCCTACGTCGCCATCGGCATCGCCGCCAAGTCCGATGAGCACCTGGGGATCTTGCGCCAGCTCACCCACGTGCTGGGTGACGAGCAGGCCGCAGCCCAGCTCAAGGGGGCGACCGACGAAGAGACCATCATCAATATCCTGACTGGCGCGACTGGCGCCAAAGAGGTGCAATACCTGACCCTGGCGGACTTCCCGGCCGACGACCAGGACCAGTTGCTGCTGGGGGCTGCGGCCCGCGCCAAATCCGCAGGCTGGGGAGACGCAGCCATGGTGAGCGCCCTCCTGGCCAGTCAGCCTGTTCACCTGGGGGAGGGCATCTGGCTGGCCCGTGCGCAAGCGGCCCAGACCGGTTGGGTGCTGGCCACCCCGAGCACCCCGCTGAACGTCGGTGAATTGCCGGTCAGCGCCCTGCTGCTGCTGTGTGCCGCAGATAGCGGCCATTTGCCGCAACTCGAGAATCTGGCCAAGCTGGCCGCAGCCGGCCAGCTGGCCACCCTCTCTGGCAGCGACGGTCTTGCCATGTTGCAGGCGGGTCCGGCGAGCGGGCTTTCCGAGACCTTCACCATCATCAACCCTCACGGTCTGCACGCCCGTCCGGGCGCCATGCTGGTCAAGGTGGCCAAGGAGTATGAATCCGACATCCGCGTCGCCAACCTCGATGGCAGCGGTGAAGCCGTCTCTGCCAAGAGCCTGATGAAGGTGATCGGGCTTGGGGTCAAGTGCGGTCATCGTCTGGCGTTTCGCGCCGAAGGAGCGGATGCCGAAGCAGCCCTCAAGGGCATTGGCGAAGCCATTGCCGCCGGCTTGGGCGAGGGGGCGCACTGATGGACATCGTCACCATCACCCTCAACCCCGCGCTCGATCTCACCACCCGTCTGGAGGCCATGCACCCTGGCGAGGTCAATCTGGTGAGCGAGGCCAACTTGCGCGCCGCGGGCAAGGGGATCAACGTCGCCATGGTCTTGAAAGATCTCGGCCGTGACGTAGGCCTGACCGGCTGGCTCGGTGAGGGCAACCAGCAGAGCTTCGTCTCCCTGTTCGAGGAACGTGCCCTTGCCGATCACTTCGTGCGCGTGGCGGGCGACACCCGGATCAACGTCAAGATCTCCGAACAATCCGGCCGGGTGACCGATCTCAATCTGCCGGGACTCGCCGTGCAGGAAGGCGATGTCAGCGCCCTGGAAGCGGCGCTGGAGCGACTGGCTCCCCACACCGACTGGTTCGTGCTGGCGGGCAGCCTGCCCAAAGGGGTGTCCCCCGATTACTGTGGCCATCTGATCCGCCTGCTCAAGGCCAAGGGCAAGCAGGTGATCTTCGATTGCAGCGGCGCGGCGTTGAGCGAAGGGATCAAGGCGGCGCCGACCCTGGTCAAACCCAACCTGGAAGAGCTGAGCCAGTGGGCCGGTCGTCCCGTGAAGACCCTGAGCGAGCAGGCCGAGTGCGCCCGCGCGCTGCAGGCAAGCGGGATCCCCAACGTGGTGATCTCCAATGGTGCCGACGGCCTCATCTGGTTTGCACCGGATGCCACCTGGCAGGCGATTCCGCCGCGCATGGAGGTGGTCAGCACCGTGGGTGCCGGCGACTCCCTGGTGGCGGGCCTGGTCCATGGCATGAGCCTGGACTGGACGCCGGAGCAGACCCTGCGTCTGGCCACCGCCGTCTCGGCACTGGCGGTGAGCCAGGTCGCGGTCGGCTTCAACGATATCAATGTGCTCAAACCGTTACTCGAGCAGGTGCGCGTACAGCGTCTGGATGATCTGGCACCGACTCAACCCCAACCCCATTTGATGGCTAACTCAGGAGATGCCCAATGAAAGCAATTCTGGTTACGGCTTGCCCGGCGGGCATTGCCACCAGCTTTCTCGCTGCAAAACGGATAGAACAGCAGGCCAAACTGGCTGGCTGGGAGCTCACCCTCGACGTCGAGTCCAGCGTGCAGCCCCGTCAGGTTCCCTCGAAAGAGCAGATTGCCGCCGCCGACCTGGTGCTGGTCGTTGCCAGCGCACCGGTGGATCTGGCCGCCTATGACGGCAAGTCGCTCTATCGGGGCGACATGGATCTAGCGCTCCAGGATCCCGCTGCCCTGCTGGACGCCGCGCGAAGCGGTGCCAGCGTCTATCGCCATGAGGCGGCACCTGCCGTTGCCAAACCGGCCAGCGGTGCCAAGCGCATCGTGGCGGTGACGGCCTGCCCGACCGGGGTGGCCCACACCTTCATGTCGGCCGAGGCCCTGGAGACCATGGCCAAGCAGCTGGGTCACCAGATCCGCGTCGAAACCCAGGGCTCGGTCGGTGCCCAGAATGCCTTGACGGCGGACGAGATTGCCGCCGCCGATCTGGTGTTCCTCGCCACTGACATCGAGGTGGACATGGCGCGCTTTGACGGCAAGCCGGTCTATCGCACCAGCACGGGGGCTGCCCTGAAGAAAACCCGGGCCGAGCTCGACAAGGCCTGGACCGAGGCGAAGGTCTATCGCCACAGCGGCGCGGCTGCGGTCAAGAAAGAGGAAAAGGCGGGCCCCTACAAGCACCTGCTGACCGGTGTCTCCTTCATGCTGCCCATGGTGGTGGCGGGGGGCCTTATCATCGCGCTCTCCTTCATCTTCGGCATTGAAGCGTTCAAGGAAGAGGGGACGCTGGCCGCGGCCCTGATGAAGATAGGTGGCGGCTCCGCCTTCGCCCTGATGATCCCGGTGCTGGCAGGCTACATCGCCTACTCCATCGCCGACCGTCCGGGTCTGGCGCCCGGCATGATCGCCGGTATGCTGGCAAGCTCGCTCGGCGCCGGTTTCCTTGGCGGCATCGTCGGCGGCTTCCTCGCTGGTTACAGCGCCAAGTTCCTGAGCGACAAGGTGCGCCTGCCGGTCACCCTGGAAGCCCTCAAGCCCATCCTCATCATTCCGCTCTTTGCCAGCCTGTTCACCGGTCTGGTGATGATCTACGTGGTGGGTGGCCCGGTGGCGGGCATCATGAACGCCATGACCGAGTTCCTCAACAACATGGGCTCTGCCAACGCCGTGCTGCTGGGTGTCATCATCGGCGCCATGATGTGCTTCGACATGGGGGGCCCGGTCAACAAGGCGGCTTATGCCTTCGGTGTCGGCCTGCTCGCCTCCAAGACCTATGCCCCCATGGCAGCGGTCATGGCCGCCGGCATGGTGCCTGCACTGGGGATGGGGATCGCGACCTTCCTGGCCAGCAGAAAGTTCATCAAGGCGGAGCAGGAAGCGGGCAAGGCCTCCTTCGTGCTGGGTCTGTGTTTCATCTCCGAGGGGGCCATCCCGTTTGCCGCCAAGGATCCCATGCGCGTCATCCCGGCCTGCATGGTGGGCGGCGCCCTGACCGGTGCGCTCTCCATGCTGTTCGGCTGCGAGCTGGTGGCACCCCACGGTGGTCTGTTCGTGCTCTTCATCCCGAACGCCATCAGCCATGTGATGATGTACATCCTGGCGATCGCCGCCGGTTCTCTGGTGACCGGGGTGGCCTACGCCATGCTCAAGCGTGGCGAGGAGCAGGCCAAGCTGGCGACCGCCTGAGGACGTCACGGCGTGACACACTCTTCATGACAAGGCGGCCCTGGGGCCCAATGCTGTTCACTTAAGAGAATTTGAGTTCCAGTCCACGTAGTATCAGGGCTAAAAATGAGGGAGGCATGATGCCTCCCTCTTTCTATTGCAAGCCACGCTGGATAAAGGCTGAAGGAACATCGACTGGAAACAGCCTTGCTCCCCCAACTCAAGTCGCATTTATGAATAATTAGTCAAAAATGTGCTTATCTGAACAGCATTGGCCCTGGGGCCGCCTTTCTTGTTGAGGGGAGGGGCAACGTGGGATTTAAAAATCCCAGCCCGGCGGGGGCGGCGGATCGGCCGCCTCTGCGGCCTGCGCCTTGCGGCGGGCGGCCTCGACCCTGGCCTTGCGGCTGCGGCACAGGCGCATCACCTCCTGCTGCTGGGCAGGGGTCATGGCAAGCCAGTTGAAACGCTCCTCGCGACTTCGCAGGCATCCCTTGCAATACCCCTTGTTGTTCAGTTCGCAGACCCCGACACAGGGGCTCTGGAGCGGGAAGATTTCGAGCTGTTCCATCCATGACCTCTCACACCTTGTCACCTTGTTATAACCCAGAAGATCACGGCAGGAGAAATCCGTCGTCGGGGGCGTGAAGGCGTTTGCTTTCCCCGGGCAATTTTGGCATCTTCCCCGCCGTGCAAGACACTCGGTGTTATATGAGGACATATGAATAGACATGCGTACTGGTTGGCCGCCGCCGTGGTGGGGCTGGCCGGTTGTGCGGGCAACCCTGAACCGGTCAAGGTGCCCCAGAAGAAGGCGGAATCCGGATGTTTTCTGAACTGCGAGATCCCTGTGAATCTGGGCAAGCAGTATCTGGATGGTACCCTGCCGGGGGATCTGGTGCGGGTGGAGCGGGTCAACAGCCGCGCCCGCGCCGATTACAGCAAGTTCGGTCCCCAGAGCCGGATGGTGATGGAACGCTCCGGCCGCATGGCGAGCCGCTATGGGGAGCTCTACCGTCAGCTCTCACGCTGGGTCGCCAATGGGGGCAATCCTGCCCATATCACCCAGTACGGCATCAGCCTGGCGCAGCTTGGCGGTGCCGACCGCATGGGCAACGTGCTCTTCACCGGCTACTACTCGCCGGTGCTGGAGGTGCGCCATCGCCCGGACGCCCAGTACAAGTATCCCATCTATGCCATGCCCAACTGCGGCGGTCGCTGCCCGAGCCGGGCCGAGATCCACCGGGGGGCGCTGGCCAACCGGGGGCTGGAGCTGGGCTACAGCAAATCCCTCATCGACAACTTCCTGATGGACGTGCAGGGTTCCGGCTTCGTTCACTACGGCGATGACGACCGGTTGCAGTACCTTGGTTACAGCGGCAAGAACGGCCACGGCTATGTCAGCATTGGCCGGGTGCTCATCGACCGTGGCGAAGTGCCCAAGGAGCAGATGTCCATGAAGGCCATCAAGGAGTGGGCCAATCGTCAGCCGGAAGAGAGCGTGAAGGAGCTGGTGGAGCAGAACCCCTCCTATGTCTTCTTCGAGCGCCGTCCCACCAACGACGTGGTGGGGGCCGCCGGCATTCCGCTCTTGCCCATGGCGGCGGTGGCTGCCGACAAGACCCTGCTGCCGATGGGCACCCCTATCCTCGCGGAAGTGCCGCTGCTGGACAAAGAGGGCAACTGGACCGGCAAGCACCAGCTGCGGCTGCTGATTGCGCTGGATGTGGGGGGCGCGGTGAAGAAGGGCCACCTTGACCTCTACCACGGCATGGGGGAGAAAGCCGGTGTCGCGGCCGGTCACTACAAGCACTTTGGCCGGGTCTGGAAGCTGGGTCTGCACCACGGGCCGACCGCCGCCCCCTGGTTGTAACGCAAGAGGGTCATGGTCCCTCATTTCCCTCAAGAGACGGGACATTCCCATGAAAAAAGCCGCCGGAGCAATCCGGCGGCTTTTTGTTTGCGGGGCAGATCTGGCGACAAGGGCCGTCAGCCCTTTCGGATATCGAGCTTGATGGCGCCCACCGGCTGACAGCAGCAGGGGAGGCACTCCCCCTGGGAGACAAAGGCGAGCGGGATGGCGGCGTAGTGCACCTTGCCCGCCAGCAGCGGGGTGCGGCAGGCGCCGCAATAGCCGCTGCGGCACTGGAACTCCACGTGATGACGGTGGCGCTCCAGGGTCTCCAGCAGGCTTTCGCCGGGATGGGGGTGCAGCACACCGTCCAGGGTCTGTACCTGGGGGGCTTGCCCCTCCGGCGCCGTGGTGGCGGTATGCAGGGGCGCGTTCAGGGTGGCGGTGGCGTCACTCACGGACGTCGCTCTCCCGCATCATGGCCTGCCAGCAGAGGTCGCCTAGCATCACAGCTCGAAGTCACCCAGATCGTCGGCGTGCACTTCACTGTCTATCTGACCCACCAGATAGGAGCTCACTTCCACTTCCTGGGGCGCCACCTGCACGTTGTCGGAGGAGAGCCAGGTGTTGATCCAGGGGATGGGGTTCTGCTTGGTGCCGGCAAAGGCCGGTTGCAGGCCGACGGCCGCCATGCGCAGGTTGGTGATGTATTCCACGTACTGGCAGAGGATGTCCTTGTTCAGGCCGATCATGGAGCCATCCTGGAACAGGTACTCGGCCCACTCCTTCTCCTGCAGGGCTGCCTCCTTGAACAGCTCGAAGCAGGCCTGCTCGCACTCGACGGCGATCTCCGCCATGTCGGGGTCGTCGTTGCCGCTGCGCATCAGGTTCAGCATGTGCTGGGTGCCGGTCAGGTGCAGCGCTTCGTCACGGGCGATCATCTTGATGATCTTGGCATTGCCTTCCATCAGCTCGCGCTCGGCGAAGGCGAAGGAGCAGGCGAAGCTCACGTAGAAGCGGATTGCTTCGAGGGCGTTGACGCTCATCAGGCACAGGTAGAGCTTCTTCTTGAGCTCCCGCAGGCTGATGGTGACTTCGCGATCCCCGATCCGGTGGGTCCCCTCACCGTGCAGGTGATAGACGGAGGTGGCCTCGATGAGATCGTCATAGAAGTGGCTGATGGAGCCGGCGCGCTTCAAGATCTGCTCGTTGGTCACGATGTCGTCGAACACCTGGCCCGGGTTGTTGACGATGTTGCGGATGATGTGGGTGTAGGAGCGAGAGTGGATGGTCTCGGAGAAGGCCCAGGTCTCGATCCAGGTCTCCAGCTCCGGGATGGAGACCAGGGGCAGCAGGGCCACGTTGGGGCTGCGGCCCTGAATGGAATCCAGCAGGGTCTGGTACTTCAGGTTGGAGATGAAGATGTGCTGCTCGTGGGGCGGCAGAGCCTGGAAGTCGATGCGGTCGTGGGAGACGTCCACCTCTTCCGGGCGCCAGAAGAAGGAGAGCTGTTTCTCGATAAGCCGCTCGAAGATGTCGTGCTTTTGCTGATCATAACGGGCCACGTTGACCGACTGGCCGAAGAACATCGGCTCCTTGAGCTGATCGTTTTGGGTCTGGCAAAAAGTAGAGTAAGCCATGGTTCGAATGCCGTGAAATAGGGAAAACAGGAGGGCGGGAGCTTGATGCTCCCGCCCGGTTTATCAGTGCGTTTCGCGGTTAGATCTTGCAAGCCCCGCCAGCGCAGCCGTCATCTTGCAGATCGGTCTGGGTGTCGTCGGCACCATCACGGGTGTTGTGATAGTAGAGGGTCTTGAGACCGTATTTGTAGGCGGTCAGCAAGTCTTTGAGCAACTGCTTCATCGGCACCTTGTTGCCTTCGAAGCGGGCCGGGTCGTAGTTGGTGTTGGCGGAGATCGCCTGATCCACGAACTTCTGCATGATGCCGACCAGCTGCAGGTAACCGTCGACGCTCGGCTGTTTCCACAGCAGTTCGTACTGATCCTTCAGGCGGTGGTACTCCGGCACCACCTGCTTGAGGATGCCGTCCTTGGAGGCTTTCACCGACACCAGGCCGCGGGGCGGCTCGATGCCGTTGGTGGCGTTGGAGATCTGGCTGGAGGTCTCGCTCGGCATCAGGGCGGTCAGGGTGGAGTTGCGCAGACCCACGGTCTTGATCTCTTCGCGCAAGGTTTCCCAGTCCAGGTGCAGGGGTTCATTGCACAGGGTGTCCAGATCCTTTTTATAGGTATCGATGGGCAGGATACCTTGGGCATAGGTGGTCTCGTTGAAGGCTGGGCAGGGGCCGAACTCGCGGGCCAGTTGCACGGAGGCCTTCAGCAGGTAGTACTGGATCGCCTCGAAGGTGCGGTGGGTCAGGGCCAGACCGGAACCATCGGAGTAGCGGGCACCGTTTTTCGCCAGGTAGTAGGCGTAGTTGATGACGCCGATACCCAGGGTGCGGCGGTTCATGCTGCCCTTCTTGGCGGCCTTGAGCGGGTAGTCCTGATAGTCGAGCAGGGCGTCCAGAGCGCGCACGGCCAGCTCGGCCATCTCTTCCAGATCTTCCAGCTTCTCGATGGCGCCCAGGTTGAAGGCGGAGAGGGTGCACAGGGCAATCTCGCCGTCCTCGTCATCCACGTTGTTGAGCGGCTTGGTGGGCAGCGCAATCTCGAGGCAGAGGTTGGACTGGCGTACCGGCGCCACAGACGGGTCGAACGGGCTGTGGGTGTTGCAGTGATCCACGTTCTGGATGTAGATGCGACCGGTACCGGCGCGCTCCTGCATCATCAGGGAGAAGAGATCCACCGCCTTCAGGGTCTTCTTGCGAATGGCCGGATCCTGCTCGTACTTGACGTAGAGCGCTTCAAACTTGTCCTGGTCCGCGAAGAAGGCGTCATAGAGGCCTGGTGCATCGGACGGGGAGAACAGAGTGATGTCGCCGCCCTTGATGAGGCGCTGGTACATCAGCTTGTTGATCTGCACGCCGTAGTCCATGTGACGAACACGGTTTTCTTCCACGCCGCGGTTGTTTTTCAGTACCAGCAGGCTCTCCACCTCGGTGTGCCACAGCGGGTAGAACAGGGTGGCCGCACCGCCGCGCACGCCGCCCTGGGAGCAGCACTTCACCGCAGTCTGGAAGTATTTGTAGAAGGGGATGCAGCCGGTGTGGAAGGCTTCGCCGCCACGGATGGGGCTGCCCAGACCACGGATGCGACCGGCGTTGATGCCGATGCCGGCGCGCTGGGAAACGTAACGCACGATGGCGCTGGCGGTGGCATTGATGGAATCCAGGCTGTCGTCACACTCGATCAGCACGCAGGAGCTGAACTGGCGGGTCGGGGTGCGCACCCCGCTCATGATCGGGGTCGGCAGGGAGATCTTGAAGGTCGAGACCGCATCATAGAAGCGCTTGATGTAGTCCAGACGGGTATCTTTCGGATACTTGGAGAAGAGGCAGGCTGCTACCAGGATGTAGAGGAACTGCGGGCTCTCGTAGATCTCGCCGGTGACGCGGTTCTGTACCAGGTACTTGCCTTCGAGCTGCTTGACCGCCGCGTAGGAGAAGTCCATGTCGCGCCAGTGATCGAGGTAGCCGTTCAGCTCCTCAAATTCCGCCTGGGTGTAGTCTTCCAGCAGGTGCTTGTCGTACTTGCCCATGTCCACCAGTCTGGCGACGTGCTGATACAGGTGGGGCGGCTCGAACTGGCCGTAGGCCTTCTTGCGCAGGTGGAAGATGGCCAGACGGGCAGCCATGTACTGGTAGTCCGGGCTTTGCTCGGAGATGAGGTCAGCAGCAGCCTTGATGATGGTCTCGTGGATGTCGGCGGTACGGATACCGTCATAGAACTGGATGTGGGACTTGAGCTCCACCTGGGAGACCGACACGTTGTCGAGCTTCTCGGCAGCCCAGTCGAGCACACGGTGAATTTTATCCAGATCGATGGGTTCTTTGTGTCCGTTACGCTTCGTCACAAACAAGTTCATTGGCTGATGACCCCTTTCATTGATACCTGCCGGTATCGGTTGATTCCCGAAAAGCCATCGCACAATGGCGCAACCCGGCTCCGTCTGTCGAGGGAAACTGGGCAGGGATTGTGCGATGAATCACAAGATGTAGTGTTATTTTTAATGCGAACTACAAGATAGTGAGGTCGATGCGGTAATGCAATCTGTGGATAACGCATTAGCTGTGGATAAATTGTGGGTGTCGGGACGGGAGTTAGTGGACGCTCACAGCGAACGGGTTTTCATCCATCCGATCCGTCAAATGCAAGTCCGGCGATCGAAGATGGAAAATTAAAATAACTTTTTTTGCTTGCGAAAGCAGGGTGTTTTTACTAGCAAATCCGGTCTGCTCATCCCTTGTGCAGTCAGGGTCAAAAGGTGTCCTGTTACGCCGTTCGGGGGGTTGCCAAGCCCATAAAAAGAGGGATCGTCCGGGATCCCTCTGGTGTGCTGCGGGGGGAGCTGCGCGCCGGGGCAGATGCCCACATGGCCATCGGGACAACATCAAAGTTGCCCCGCAGATCCACCTCTATCCGGATGCCTTGTCGCTCATGGGCAATGAACGTGTCAGCTCAGCTCGTAGCGCAGCCAGTGGTGCAGGGCCTGCACGGTATCAAAGTGAAGATCGGCGCCCCAGAGGGCCGGATCCTCGTCATCATTGAGATAACCCCAGCCAGCCACCGCGGTACGCATGCCGGCATTGCGGCCGGCCTCGATGTCGCGCACGTGATCCCCCACATAGAGACACTGGCTGGCCGCGATGCCGAGCCGCTCGCAGGCAAAGAACATGGGGGCGGGGTCGGGCTTGCGCACCGGCAGGGTGTCGGCGCTCACCGTCACGCCGCAACTGGCGAGTTCGGGCAGGGCTGCCAAGAGCGGTTCGGTGAGAAAACCCGGCTTGTTGGTGACAATGCCCCAGGGCAGCTTTTTCTCGTCGAGCCACTCGATGAGATCCACCATGCCTTCATAGGGGCGGGTGCCGACGCAGAGGTTGGCGGCGTAGTAGTCGAGCAGAGCGGTGCGAAGGCGGGTGGCCCCCAGCTCCTCGAGCAGCTCGTCACCAAGACCGGCCCTGAGCAGCCCCAGGGCCCCGTGGGAGGTGGTCTGGCGGATGATGTCGTCAGAGAGCGGGGCAAAGCCTTCGCTTATCAGCACGTGATTGACGGCGGCGCCAAGGTCTGGCGCGGTGTCGAGCAGGGTGCCGTCCAGATCAAACAGCACGCAGCCAAGGGGCATCGGGTGAGGTGTGCTCATCAGCCTTGCTCCGGGCGCTCGAACGCCACCATGTAGTTGACGTCGACATTCTTGCCGAGCTTGAAGCTGTTGGAGAGCGGGGCGTAGTGAACGCCACTCATGTCCCGCACCAGCAGGCCCGCCGCTTCCCCCATGCGACAGAGTTCGGCGGGAGTGATGAACTTCTTGTGATCGTGAGTGCCCTTGGGGACCATCTTCAACAGGTACTCGGCCCCGAGGATCATCATCAGATAGGCTTTGGGGTTGCGGTTGATGGTGGAGACGAACACCTTGCCCCCCGGCCGTACCAGGGTGGCGATGGCGCGCAGCACCGAGGCCGGGTCCGGCACGTGCTCCAGCATCTCCATGCAGGTGACCACGTCATACTGGCCAGGCGCTTCATCGGCGTGGGCTTCGGCGGTGATCTGGCGGTACTCGAGCTCCACACCTTGTTCCAGCGCGTGCAGGCGGGCGACGCCGAGGGGTTCCTTGCCCATGTCGATGCCGGTGACCCGGGCCCCCCGGCGGGCCATGCTCTCGGAGAGGATGCCGCCACCGCAGCCGATGTCGAGCACGCGCTTGCCAAACAGGCCGCCGCTCTTGTCGGTGATCCAGTCAAGGCGCACCGGGTTGATTTGATGCAGCGGCTTGAATTCGCCCTCCATGTCCCACCAGCGGGAGGCGATGGCTTCAAATTTGGCGATTTCTGTCAGATCGACATTGGCATCACTATTCATGTTTTGATGATCCTGTGGCAAGGCGCGCAGCGGGCTGGGCGCGCGCAATCTATTGTCCTGGCGCGCATTATAACGGACCGACTTCGTCGCACCAGCCCGATGTGCTCATCGGATTTGTGGCTTAATGTATTTGGCTCAGTGTGTTACCATGTCGCGCTGTTTAAGCCAAAGAACAACTAATTAGGGATTAAGGCTTTCTATGAGCGATCTGGCCAGAGAGATCACGCCGGTCAACATCGAAGAAGAGCTCAAGAGTTCCTATCTGGATTACGCCATGAGCGTGATCGTAGGACGAGCTCTGCCGGATGTGCGTGATGGCTTGAAACCGGTTCACCGCCGCGTTCTGTATGCAATGAACGAGCTGGGGAACGACTGGAACAAGCCCTATAAAAAATCGGCCCGTGTGGTCGGTGACGTAATCGGTAAATATCACCCGCATGGCGACATCGCCGTGTATGACACCATCGTCCGCATGGCGCAGGATTTCTCCATGCGCTACATGCTGGTCGACGGTCAGGGCAACTTCGGTTCGGTGGACGGCGACAACGCCGCGGCCATGCGTTACACCGAAGTGCGGATGGCGCGCATCTCCCACGAGCTGCTGGCCGATCTGGACAAAGAGACCGTGGACTGGGTGCCTAACTACGACGGCACCGAGATGATCCCGGCTGTCATGCCCACCAAGGTCCCCACCTTGCTGGTCAACGGCTCCTCCGGTATCGCGGTGGGCATGGCGACCAACATCCCGCCTCACAACCTCACCGAGATTGTCAACGGTTGCCTGGCGCTGATCGAAAACGGCGACCTCACCATTGACGAGCTGATGACCCATGTCACCGGTCCGGATTTCCCCACCGGCGGCATCATCAACGGCCGTTCCGGCATCGTGCAGGCGTACCGTACCGGTCGCGGCTCCGTCTATGTGCGGGCCAAGGCCGAGGTGGAAGTGGACGAGAAGACCAGTCGCGAGACCATCATCGTTCACGAGATCCCCTATCAGGTGAACAAGGCTCGCCTGATCGAGAAGATCGCCGAGCTGGTCAAAGAGAAGAAAATCGAGGGCATCAGCGCCCTGCGCGATGAGTCCGACAAAGACGGCATGCGCATCGTCATCGAGATCAAGCGCGGCGAGTCCGGCGAGATTGTGCTGAACAATCTCTACAAGCACACCCAGATGCAGACCACGTTCGGCATCAACATGGTGGCGCTGGACAACAACCAGCCCAAGGTGATGAACCTCAAAGAGATCCTGGATGCGTTCCTGCTGCACCGCCGTGAAGTGGTGACCCGCCGGACCGTGTTCGAACTGCGCAAGGCGCGGGATCGGGCGCACATCCTGGAAGGGTTGGCGGTGGCATTGGCCAACATCGACCCCATCATCGAGCTCATTCGCCACAGTGCGACCCCGGCGGATGCGAAAGCCGCCCTGGTAGCCAAGGGCTGGGAACTCGGCAACGTGGCCGCCATGCTGGAAAAAGCGGGCGACGACGCGGCTCGCCCCGAGTGGCTGGAGCCGGAGTTCGGCATCCGTGAAGGGCAGTACTTCCTGACCGAGATCCAGGCCCAGGCCATCCTTGACCTGCGTCTGCACAAGCTGACCGGCCTCGAGCACGAGAAGATCCTGGAAGAGTACCAGTCTCTTCTGGATCTCATCGCCGAGCTGTTGCACATCCTGGCAAGCCCCGAGCGCCTGATGGAAGTGATCCGTGACGAACTGCTGGCCGTGCGCGAGCAGTACGGCGACGAGCGTCGCACCGAGATCAGCATGTCCAGCGCCGAGATCAACATCGAAGATCTGATCACCCCGGAAGACGTGGTCGTTACCTTGTCTCACCAGGGCTATGTGAAGTATCAGCCGCTCTCCGACTACGAGGCCCAACGCCGCGGTGGTCGTGGCAAGTCGGCCACCCGGATCAAGGAAGAGGACTTTGTGGAGCGTCTGCTGGTGGCCAACACCCACGACACCATTCTGTGCTTCTCCACCCGTGGCAAGGTCTACTGGCTCAAGGTGTATCAGCTGCCGGAAGCGTCCCGTGGTGCCCGCGGTCGTCCGATCATCAACCTGCTGCCGCTGGATGAGGGTGAGCGCATCACCGCCATCCTGCCGGTGAAAGAATATGACGCCAACAAGTATGTCTTCTTCGCTACCGCCAACGGTACCGTGAAGAAGACCAGCCTGTCCGACTTCAGCCGTCCGCTCTCCTCCGGTATCCGTGCCATCAACCTCAAAGAGGGTGATGAGCTGATCGGGGTGGACATCACAGATGGCAGCAACGAGATCATGCTCTTCTCCGATGCGGGCAAGGTGGTTCGCTTCGCGGAAGGCAGCGGTCGCGCCGATGCCGATGCCACTGACGAAGTCGACACCGATGACGACGCCGGCAACGATGATGATGGCAGTGACAACGGCGAAGGCACCGAAAGCAAGGGCACCTTCAAGGGCGTACGTCCCATGGGTCGTACCGCTGCTGGCGTGCGCGGCATCAAGCTGGGCGCCGGTGACAAGGTGGTCTCCCTCATCGTGCCCCGTGGCGATGGTGCCATCCTCACCGCCACCGAGAACGGCTACGGCAAGCGCACCGCGCTGGACGAGTACCCGACCAAGAGCCGGGGTACCCAGGGCGTCATCTCCATCAAGGTGGATGAGCGCAACGGCAAGGTAATCGATGCGATCCAGGTCGAAGATACCGACCAGATCATGCTGATCACCAACGGCGGTACCCTGGTTCGTACCCGGGTGTCCGAGGTGAGCGTCATCGGCCGCAACACCGGCGGTGTGCGTCTGATCCGTACCGGTGAAGACGAGACCGTAGTCGGTCTGCAGCGCGTTGCCGAGAGCGACGAAGAGGAAACCGAGGCCCTGGCTGTTGAAGGGGAGGTGTCTGAAGGCACCGACACCGCAGCGGACGCTGGCGCCGTCGATACCGGGGAGGCGGGCGACGAGTAATCGTCCCCCTTTGTCCGGTGCAAAAGAGCGACCTTGATGGTCGCTCTTTTTTTGTCCGCCTCACCGCAGGCTCTCCCCGTCCCTGTGCTTGCCCTGGCGCCCTCTTTTCTGCTGCCAGGCTCCGTCTGCCGTGCATGCAGCCCTGCCTGCCACGGCGTCATCTTCCTGATATGCAGGGTTGGTCCCATCGCATCAACACGATTCCTTCACTCGGCTGTCATGGCCCTGTCATGACGGCCAGCCATGCTGCCTGCGTTGAATGAGGCCACCACAGAGGCAGGCATCGCTTGCCAGGAGCACTGTTATGACGAGCTGGGTAATGTGGGAAATCTGGTGGAGCCGGATGTGGGGAGGGCAGGAGAAGGCGCGCCTTAGGGTGGATGAGGAGGAGGTGGCGCACGAGCCATCACGCCTGCCTGCGGAGCTGATTGCACAGCGCCACCCAGCGGGGAGCTGCCCGCCGAGACCACGGGGCTGACGGTGCTCAGAACAGACGCAACTGCTCGCCCGGGCGGATGAAGGCGGCTGTATTGAGTGCCATATGGCGCTTGCCCAGTTGCAGCCGCCTGCTGATCAGGCGAAAGCGCTGGGCGAGCAGGTCGGCAAACAGTCCTTCACCTCGCATGCGGCTGCCAAAGGTGGCGCTGTTGAGTGAGCCACCCCGGCTTGCCCGCAGCTGGTTGAGGATCGCCTCTTTCTGGCCGGGATAGTGCGTATCGAGCCAGTCGCAAAAGAGGGTGGTGAGCTCGTGGGGCAATCGCAGCAAGATGTAATCCGCACCGCCCGCCCCGGCGTCGACGGCGGCCTTGATGATCTGTTCCAGTTCAGGCTCGTTGAGCCTGGGGATCATGGGGGCGGCGAGCACGCCGACCGGCACACCGGCCTTGGCCAGTCGTTCGATCACCTTGATCCGCCCAACCCCCGTGCTGGCCCTGGGCTCCAACTGTCGCCTCAGCGTCTCATTGAGGGTGGTGACCGACACCATCTTAAATGCGAAAGGGGACTCCCTCCGACGTAGGTGGGAGGGGAATTTCGCCGGGGCGTCAGCCCCGCTGGTT
>NZ_JAPDBZ010000030.1:0-34395 GCF_027705505.1 Aeromonas sp. QDB56 | reverse complement strand
GGCATATGGATTTAGGGACTCAGAATACTTTTTTCTGAAAATCAAGGCGGCCTTCCCCGGAAAGCCGCGATGAACCTAAAAAAATGGCCTCCCGGGGGAGGCCATCAGGGGATCACTCTTCGTAGACGCTGACCTCGACCGCGTCCATGGAGTAGGAAGCGGTGGCCATCTCGTGGCTGGAGCTGACGGTGTGCATCTTGCCCTTG
This sequence comes from Aeromonas sp. QDB56, assembly GCF_027705505.1. Lineage (NCBI taxonomy): Bacteria > Pseudomonadati > Pseudomonadota > Gammaproteobacteria > Aeromonadales > Aeromonadaceae > Aeromonas > Aeromonas sp. QDB56. The sequence continues at coordinate 34,189 of NZ_JAPDBZ010000030.1, read as the reverse complement.
ACCCAGATGGCGTCCCAGAGGTCATCCACCGGCGCCCCCTTGGGGTAGCTCACGTAGATCACCTGGTTGGTGGGCGGGGGCGGCACGTGAATGCAGGCGCCGAAGTAGGGGACCAGCAGGAAGGCGGTGATGGTCTTGGCATCCCCTTCCAGGGGCACCACGAACCCGGGGATCCGCACCTCCTGATTGTCCAGCTTCTTGTTGACGCCCCCCACCGGCTGCGGCACCGAGGAGAAGTCGCCATCATGGCTGACCTGGGGCGGTGGCAGCAGTTTTTCCCCCTCCGGGATGAGGATATCCCAGTCGATGGTCTTGTAATCTGCAGCCATGGCAGGCAGCACCAGCAGGCTGGCCAGCAGCGCCACTATTTTCCACTTCATCATCTGTTCTTCTCTCTTGGTCGGATGCGTCGGGTCAGACGCGAATGCTCATGCCGTCGCTCAGGCTGTAGCGGTAAGCGCGGGCGGCAGGCAGCAGCCCGATCACCATGCCCGCCAGCCAGACCAGGCCCAGCAGTTGCCACTCATAGGCGCTCGGCAGACCCAGGCTCATTTGCAGGCCATAGTGGCTGAGCAGCCAGGGGCTAGCAAGCCCCTGACCGAGATAGAGCGCGGCCACCCCGAGGGCGATGCCCGCCGTGGTGAGCGCCATCGCCTCCAGCGCCAGCAGCAGGAAGAGGTGGGCAGGGCCCGCCCCCAGCGAGCGCAGAATGGCGAGCTCGCGGCGCCGCTCGTTGAGGCCGGCGAGCAGGGTGGTCAGCATGCCGATGAGGCCCGCCACCACCACGAAGCCCGCGATCACCGACAGGGCGGTCTCCGCCACGCTCATCAGCCCCCAGAGCTCCTGCAGAGCGGCTCCCGGCAGGATGGCCATCAGGGGCTCTCTGGGATAGGTGTTGACGCTGCGCTGCAACTGGAACGCCAGGATCCGGTTGCTCAGCCCCACCATGAAGGCGGTGATGGTCTTGGGGGTGAGATCCAGCGCCATCGCCTGTTCCGGGGTCACGTTCTTGCTGTGACGACCGGTGTCCCAGCCCAGGTGGATCGCCTCTATGCCCGCCAGCGGCACATGAATGGTGCGATCGATGGGGGTGCCGGTGGGGGCCAGGATCCCCACCGCTTTGAACGGCATGTTGTCATGCTGGCTGAACGAGGTGTTGCCGGCGCCATGGGCGATGACGATGGATTGATCCAGGTGATAGCCGAGCTTTTCGGCCACCTGGGCACCCAGCACCGCTTCAAACGGTGTTTCGAAGGGGCGACCTTCGCGCATGACGAGCGCCTGCTGCTGGCCGTACTTCAGGTGGGTGAAGTAGTCCCCATTGGTGCCGAGCACGCGAAACCCCTTGTGGGAGTCGCCGAGGGAGAGGGGGATGGTCCAGGCAATACCGGGCCTGGCCTTGATGGCCTGGTAGGAGTCCCAGCCCACGTTGTTGGTGGGGTTGCCGATGCGAAACACCGAATAGAGCAGCAGGTTCACCTGGCCGGAGCGGGCGCCGACGATGAGATCGGTACCCGAGACGGTGTTGGCGAAGCTGTCCCGTGCCTGACTGCGCACCCGCTCCACCCCGAGCAGCAGGGTGACGCTGATGGCGACGGCCAGCAGGGTGAGCCCGGCGGTGAGGCGACGGGCCCAGAGACTTTGCAGGGCGAGTTTCAGCATGAGAGCCTCCGCAGTGAAGGGGAGATGGCCGGACGGGCTGCGAGATGATGGCGTGTGGTCATGCCGCCCTCCGGTTGAGCTGTTGCAGGTTCTCCACCCGGGGGAAGAGGGGCTCCAGATAGGGATCGTGACTGACGAAGACCAGGGTAGATCCCTGCTTGTCACACTCCTCGAACAGCAGCCGGATGAAGGCGGCCCGGTTGTCGGTGTCCAGGGCCGAGGTGGGCTCGTCGGCGATCACCAGAGGAGGGGAGCCTATCAGGGCGCGGGCGGCGGCAACCCGCTGCTGCTGGCCGATGCTGAGGGCGTGGACGGGGCGATGGAGTGCCTCATCCGGCAGTTGCAGTTCTGCCAGCAGGCGGCGCGCCTCCTGCTCGGGGCTCCCTGTCAGGCGGGCCCGCTTGGCGGGTGAAAAGGTGAGGGCAGCGGTGACGTTGTCCTGCACCGAGAGAAACGGCAGCAGATTGAACTGCTGGAAGATGTACCCCAGATTGGCCGCCCGGAACTGGTCACGGGCGCGGCCGGAAAGCCGGGCCAGGGGCTGGCCCAGCACCTCCAGGGTACCGTGGTTGGCGGTCTGGATACCGGCCAGCAACCCGAGCAGGGTGGACTTGCCACAACCCGATGGGCCCTTGATGAAGACGCGCTCACCCTCGTGGATGCGAAGGGCGGGCAGATCGAGGACGGCTTCGTGACCCGGCCAGGCAAAGGCCAGATCACGGATCTCAACCACGGCATGTTTCATGGTGTTACCAGCCCAGTTTGTTGGCGGACGGAGTCAGTTCGGCGGCGGTCTGGCCGGTGGGCAGTATGCCCTGCACGCTCAGCTTCTCCAGGCTCGGGTAGAGGCTGAACAGGGTGGCCTCGAGACCGGTGAGCTTGGCCGGGGTAGCGCAGGTGTAGGTGTACATGGCTCCCATGTCCGCATGGCCCGCGTCGTCGTGATGGTGTTCATCGTGAGCGCCATCAGCCTTGTCGTGCTCGTGCTCGTGCTCGTGCTCGTGCTCGTGCTCATGGTCATGATCTTCCTTGGCGGCCTGCAGCTCCTGCTGGGTCAGCTTGCAGCCGGCGGCAGGGTCGAAACGGAAGAGGGCGTCGGGCTGCTGGAGGCGGGCCACCGCCTTGGCATACTGCGCTTTCTCCTCATCGGTGTTGGCGGCATGCTCGAAGCCCACCAGATCGGCGGCAGGGGCCTGCAACTCGATCATCAGCTGGTTGCCGTCGAGTACCAGGTTGAGGTGGCCGTGACCGTGCTCATGGGCACCGTGGCTGTGGCTTTCGTGTTCGTCGTGATGGGCCTGGGCGCCGAAGGCGGCAGCGGCCAGCAACAGGGTGACTGCTTTCATCGTTAATCCTTTTGAATAAATAGAGAAAAGATTGGTTCAAAAAAAGAAACAATGAAGGGGCGGCGGGGCGCGGATACGGCGATGTCCCGTGGTGCCGGTGGCCGCCCTCGGTTGGGGAGTGCCGATATACCGGTCGATGCCAGAGGAGAGGGGAGGGAGAACGGGGGTCGGTGTCAGTGCCAGCTTGCCATCCAGATGCAGGACGCAGAGGGTGCAGGCATGACCGTGATCGGGCAGGGCAGCTTCAAGAGGGTGCTGTGCCAGCACCGGTTGCATCCACAACCAGCCCAGCAGCAACACCCAGATTGTCAGTGTGGAACGACCCATAGACCCTTGTGGAAAGGGCGCCATCAGCGCCCTTCTCTCTGATTCAGAGATGGGACTGGATGAGCCCCATCACCTTGGTTATCTCGGCGGCATCGAGCTGGCCATCTTTGGCAAACAGCACCTTGCCCTCTTTATCCAGCAGTATGATGGCCGAACTTTCCGGGGTGAGCGCCCAGGCGTTGCGGGCCATCCCCTTGGCATCCAGCACCATGGCGGACCAGGGGAACTCTTTCTTGCTGTCCTCGGCACTGCTCTTCACGAAACCGGACGTGCCCCAGATGGCGTCATTGCTGTTGATGATGGTGACGGTCTGGTACTTGTCGTGGGGCAGCTTGGCCGCCTTGATCGCCTCGATCATGGGGGCATTGAGCTCCTTGGCGCTGGAGCGACCCGCGATGTGCTGGATCAGGAAGACCTTGCTGGTCAGGACCTTGCTCTGCCAGGGCTGATAGCTGATCTCCTTCTCCTTGAGCACCAGCTCCCCCTTGTCGCTGATGTTGACCAGCGGCACCTGGGTTGACTCCTTGATGTTGTGGGCCATGACCAGGGTTGGCAGCAGCGCCAGAGTAAGCACGAGATGTTTCATCCGGATGACACTCCTTTGTGATGTTATAACGATTTTTGGGTCGAGGGAATGGGACCCTGAACATCCTAAACTGATCGGATCTGTTTAAAAAGTGTTAAATAATGCAGGGTGCGACGGTGATCTTGTCAACATGGGCGCCATCCCCCAATGACGGCGGCAAGGATGGCATGTCATCCATCAAAAGCAAGTGATGGTCAGAAGAGGCTAGTAGAGCGGTTCGCTGATCAAGGGAATCTGGGCCATGGTCATCTGCTGGGCCAGCAGGGGAGAACCGGTGAGCAGCACGTGGCGCTGATTGCCGATCACCAGGGTGTCTCCCTCAAGGCCGCTGTCGGCCGTGATGGCGAGCCAGGCCGGCGAGACGCTGCCGATGCTGATGTTCGGATAGATGATGCTGAGACTGTACTGGGGCGCCAGCTCCGCCAGCAGACTGGCCATGAGCAGCGCCTTCTCGTCGCTGTCGGCCTTGTTGTCCTGCAGGGCCTGCAAGGGCGGAGCGAAGTGGTCCATCTGCTCGGGCGGGGTGGGGATGCCGCTCAGCCACTCCTGCAGCAGGGTGACGCTGGTGGCGAGATCCTTGGCCGAAAACTGCTGTGCCAGGGGTTTGAGGTCTCCCTTGAACTGATAGAACAGCTGGGAGTAGTTGGGGCGCACACAGGGCAGCTTCTGGTTGGCCGGGTGCACGCAGGGCTGGACCCGCATTTCGTAGAAGGCGTCCTCCTGATATTGCCGGTAGGCCTGCCAGAACTGGGCGGATTCGAAGCTGCTGTCGTGCAGGGTAAAGGCCTGTTCTAGGTTGCGGAACTTGGTGGCCGTCTCCGGGCTGTGCTGGTTGATCTGGTTGATGCTGTTGTAGAGGCGCGGACTGATGTAGGAGTAGAGTGTTTCCAGCGGGAAGTTGAGGGCGGTGTCGAGCTGTGTCATCTCGTGACGGCTGGCTGAAAAGGTGCGCTCATCCGCCGTCAATTGCAGGTGCTTTTGCTGACCATCCGCAGATTGCCACTGCCAGCTCAGGTTGATCTCGTTGGCCTGCGCCATGGTGCCGAAGAGCAGACTGCACAGAAAGCCTTGTGCCAGTTTCATGGTGCGCCTCCGCCTGGGTCGATAATAAACAACTAGGTGAGTGACCGGCATTTGGATTGGTCTGGTGACAGATATATTGGTAATTATCTGATCTGACTTTAAATTTAATTCAGGAAATAAGTCATGGGGGAAATCATCATGAAGCTTGTTTCACGGTTTCTGCTGATATTGGTGGCCACGCCGGCGCTGGCGGGGCAGGTCATCGTCAATCAGGGGTTGTCCAGCGCGGATACCTTCGCCCTGCGGGATCAGCTGGCCCGGGAGCATGAATGGCAGGAGTGGCTGCGCTTCCAGCAGGCCATCAAGTGGCTGGAGGTGCTGCCGGTCAACTGCGATCTGGTGGGAGGTGCCGGTCAGGAATATCGCTGCGGTGATGACTATTACCGCCCCTATCGGCAAAACGGGCGCGACCTCTATATCCAGGGGGATCCCCCCGGAGCGTCCCCGCAACGACCAATAAAAAAGGCGCCATAAGGCGCCTTTTTTTGCGAGGGATACGCTTATTTTGCAGCGTAACGCTCGGCAGAGGTCTTGATCTCGGCTTCGGCAGCGGCCTTGTCGCCCCAACCTTCCACCTTGACCCACTTGCCCGCTTCCAGCTCTTTGTAGCGCTCGAAGAAGTGCTGGATCTGAGCTTTCAGCAACTCGGGCAGATCGTTCACATCCTGGATGTGATCGTACTGCTTGGTCAGCTTGGAGTGGGGAACGGCCACGATCTTGGCGTCTTCGCCTGATTCGTCGGTCATCTTCAGCACACCGACCGGGCGGCAACGGATGACGGAGCCGGCCAGCAGCGGGTAGGGAGTCGGAACCAGCACGTCGACCGGATCCCCGTCCAGGGACAGGGTGGCGTTCACGTAACCGTAGTTGCACGGGTAGAACATCGGGGTGGACATGAAACGGTCAACGAAGATGGCGCCGCTGTCCTTGTCGACTTCGTATTTGATCGGGTCGGCGTTCTGCGGGATTTCGATGATGACGTAGATGTCGTCAGGCAGGCTCTTGCCGGCCGGTACCAGGTTCAGGCTCATGACGTTTCCTTTGAGTGTTGGAGTCAAGTTTGCAGGCCGACATTATAGCGATGTCCCGTCAAATGACCATATTTCAAGGGCCGGGTGGCGTGGTGGAGGGTGGCTTTTCCCCGCGCTTGCCCGATTTCTGTCGTCTGCGGGCGCCGATGCCTTCGCTCCCCATGGGCGCGGCTTGTGCCACCGGGTCAACAGACCCTAGAATGCGCACTCCCTTTACTGGAAAAGGCAGCGGTATGCACATTCACATTCTCGGGATCTGCGGCACCTTCATGGGTGGTCTGGCGGTGTTGGCAAAACAGCTTGGCTATCGGGTGACCGGCTCTGACGCCAACGTCTATCCCCCCATGAGCACCCAGCTCGAGCAACAGGGCATCGAACTGACCGAAGGCTACGACCCCTCCCAGCTCGATCCGGCGCCGGATCTGGTGGTGATCGGCAATGCCATGAGCCGTGGCAACCCCTGTGTGGAATATGTGCTGGACCGCAATCTGCCCTATATCTCCGGCCCTCAGTGGCTGCTGGAGCACGTGCTGAAGGATCGCTGGGTGCTGGCCGTCGCGGGCACCCATGGCAAGACCACCACCGCCAGCATGCTGGCCTGGGTGCTGGAGTATGCCAAGCTGGAACCCGGTTTCCTCATCGGCGGCGTGCCGGGCAACTTCCCGGTTTCCGCCCGTCTCGGCTCGGCTCCCTTCTTTGTGATTGAAGCGGACGAATATGACTGCGCCTTCTTCGACAAGCGATCCAAGTTTGTCCACTACCACCCGCGCACCCTGGTGATGAACAACCTGGAGTTCGACCACGCTGACATCTTCCCGGATCTCGCCGCCATCCAGCGCCAGTTCCACCACCTGATGCGCACCGTGCCGAGCAACGGCCGGGTGCTCTTCCCCAAAGGTGATGACAACCTTACCGCCGTGCGCGAGATGGGCTGCTGGAGCGAGGTGGAGCTGGTGGGCCAGGACGACGCCAAGTGGAAGGCGGTGAAGCTGGCCGATGACGGCTCCGCCTTCGAGGTGTGGCTGGATGGCGTGAAACAGGGGGAGGTGCACTGGGAGTGCATCGGAGAGCACAACGTCAACAACGGTCTGATGGCCATCGCCGCCGCCCGCCATGCCGGTGTCATGGTGGAGCACGGGATCAACGCCCTCTGCCAGTTCAAGTCCCCCAAGCGGCGCATGGAGCTGAAAGGGGAAGTGGCCGGCATCAGCGTCTACGATGACTTCGCTCACCACCCCACCGCCATCGAGACCACCCTGGGCGGCCTGCGCGCCAAGGTGGGCAAGGCCCGCATCCTGGCGGTGCTGGAGCCCCGCTCCAACACCATGAAGCTCGGGGTTCACAAGGAGGAGCTGGCCGGTTGCTTCGACGGTGCCGACGAGGTGTTCTTCTTCCAGCCCCCCAACATCGGCTGGGATCTGGGGGAGGTGACGGCCCACATGACCCGGCCTGCCCGGGTATTCGAGGCCCTTGATGCCCTGATTGGCGCCCTGGTGGCCGAGAGCCGCCCAGGGGATCATATTCTGATCATGAGCAACGGCGGGTTTGGCGGCATTCACGACAAGCTGATCGCCCGCCTCAAGGAGCTGCAGAGCGCATCATGAACAAGGCCATCACTCTGGCGCTGACCGGTGCCTCCGGCGCTCCCTATGCCCTGCGCCTGCTGGAATGCCTGGTGCAGGCGGACTATCGGGTCTTCCTGCTCGCCTCCTCGGCGGCCAGGGTTGTGCTCAAGACCGAGCAGCAGCAGGATTGGCCGGGCTCCCCCAGGGAGCTGTCGGCGTACCTCTGTCGCCATTATGGTGCCAAAGAGGGTCAGATCGTCGCCTGCGGCAAGGAGGAGTGGTTCTCGCCGGTGGCCTCCGGCTCGGCGGCCCCCAAACAGATGGTGGTCTGTCCCTGCTCCATGGGCACCGTCTCGGCGATCGCCAACGGCACCTCGGACAACCTGCTGGAGCGGGCGGCGGACGTGGTGATCAAGGAGCGCGGCCAGCTGATTCTGGTGCCCCGGGAGAGCCCCTTCTCGGCGATCCATCTGGAGAACATGCTCAAGCTTGCCCGTCTTGGCGTGACCATCATGCCGGCGGCGCCAGGGTTCTACCATGAACCCAAAAGCATCGAAGATCTGGTGGACTTCATGGTCGCCCGCATCCTCGACCACCTGGGTGTCGAGCATGAGTTGACCAGTCGCTGGGGTTATGCAAACCACTGATACGGCGGGGAGCGGACAAAAAGCGGCGCCAGGCTGTAAAGCCCGGCGCCGCTTTGTCAACATCTGCACGAGTCAGCTGGCCTGGATGGGGGCCGTCACGTACTTGAACAGGAAATCCGTCACCTCTTCCCGGCTCGGACGCTGCGGCTGATTGATCATCTGCATCATCACATAGCCAAAACCGGTCAGGGAGCGGGCCAGATCCTGCGCCGACAGCACGCTCTGGATCTCGCCGTTGTCGATGGCCCGTTGCAGGTGGGGGGCAATGCGCTCCAGCGCCTTGTCCAGCAGCCGGGTGTAGCGAGGCCACACTTCTTCCCGCACCGAGGAGCTCCACTCCAGCCAGATGCTGGCGTGATCGGGCTTGTCATAGGCGGCGTCAACGAACAGCTTCACGTGGCGGTGAATGCTCTCCCTGGCGGAGCCCTGACCGTTGTAGGCCTGTTCGAGGATCTGCTGTACGAAGGCTTCGATTTCTGTCAGCACTTCGTCGACCAGATCTTCACGAGTATTGAAATAGTTAAAAACGGTCGCAACCGAGACCTTTGCCTGTTCGGCTATTTCGGCATGCCCGGCACGGCCGATGCCGCGACGGGAAAATACCTCGACGGCACACTCCATCAATTGATCACGGCGAGCCTCCGGCGAAAGCCGGGTTCGACGTCTTATTTCTGCGCGTGGTTCCATAGTTTTTTCATCTAATAGTTATTGATTATGGTGTTTATAGTATTGTCACCGATAATGCCCGAAGGCTTGCTAACTCTATCAATTAAAATAAGCCGATAAAAGCATCACGTATGCCTGACGCCCACTGGTTGGAGTGGTAGAATCCTCGGTTTTGACGTTAATGAACGGCCAATAACCCTTTGGTCATTATTGGAGTATGTGATGAAACACATTGTCGAGGTGATGATCCCCGAGGCCGAGGTTGCAGCCCGGATCGCCACGCTGGGTGAAGAGATTACCGCCCGTTACCAGGGCTCCGAGGAAGTGGTCATGATCGGCCTGTTGCGCGGCTCCTGCGTCTTCCTGGCGGATCTCTGCCGTCAGTGCCAGTTGCCCATCACCCTGGACTTTATGACTGCCTCCAGCTATGGCTCCGGCATGCACAGCACCCGTGACGTGCGCATCCTCAAGGATCTGGATGACGACATCAAAGGCAAGGACGTGGTGATCGTGGAGGACATCATCGACACCGGTTACACCCTCAACAAGGTGCGCGAGATCCTCTCCCTGCGCGAGCCGAAATCCCTGGCCATCTGCACCTTGCTGGACAAACCGTCCCGCCGCGAGGTTCAGGTGCCGGTGGACTGGCTTGGCTTCTCCATCCCGGACGAGTTCGTGGTGGGCTGTGGCATTGACTACGCCCAGAAGTACCGTAACCTGCCTTTCATTGGCAAGGTGGTACCGCAAGAGTAAGCCGGGTCCGAAGTAGCAAGGCAGGCTGGCCGGCCCGCCATCGACTGTCTTCAGGCGGCGTCACAGCCGCCTTTTCTGTCTCGAGATGGGCTCATCCATCACAGGGGTTGCAATGAACGCATTGGAAATCAGCGGTCTGAAGAAGACCTATCAGGGGGGCGTCGAAGCCCTCAAGGGCATCGATCTCACCGTCAAACAGGGGGATTTCTTCGCCCTGCTCGGTCCCAACGGGGCGGGCAAATCCACCACCATCGGCGTGATCAGCTCACTGGTCAACAAGAGTGCCGGCAAGGTGAAGGTATTCGGTCATGACATCGATACCGATCTGGAGCTGGCCAAGTCCCAGCTCGGTCTGGTGCCCCAGGAGTTCAACTTCAGCCAGTTCGAGAAGGTGAGCCAGATAGTGACTCACCAGGCCGGTTTCTATGGAGTGCCGCGGGCCGAGGCCAAGGTGCGCGCCGAGAAGTACCTGCGCCAGCTCGATCTGTGGGACAAGCGCGACATGGCGGCTCGCACTCTCTCCGGTGGCATGAAGCGCCGATTGATGATCGCCCGCGCCCTGATGCATGAGCCCAAGCTGCTGATCCTGGATGAGCCGACCGCCGGGGTGGACATCGAGATCCGCCGTTCCATGTGGAGTTTCCTCAAGGATCTCAACGAGCAGGGGGTGACCATCATCCTGACCACCCACTACTTGGAAGAGGCCGAGATGCTGTGCCGCAACATCGGCATCATCGACAAGGGCCGTCTCATCGAGAACACCAGCATGAAGAGCTTGCTCGGCAAGCTGGGTCGCGAGACCTTCCTGCTGGATCTGGTGCCGGGCTCCACCGTGCCGGCCCTGCCCGAGTTCAACGGCCGGATGCAGGATGAGAACACCCTGGAAGTGGAGCTGGAGAAGAGCCAGTCCCTCAACAGCCTGTTCGAGCAGCTCTCCGCCCAGGGGGTGAAGGTGCTCAGCATGCGCAACAAGGCGAACCGGCTGGAAGAGCTGTTCGTCAATCTGGTAGAGGAGGGTCGCAAAGCATGAACCCCATGACCTATTACATCGCCTTCAAGAGCATTCTGGCCAAGGAAGTGAGCCGCTTCACCCGGATCTGGATCCAGACCCTGGTGCCGCCCGCCATCACCATGAGCCTCTACTTCGTCATCTTCGGCAACCTCATCGGCTCGCGCATCGGTGACATGGGTGGCTTCAGCTACATGGAGTTCATCGTGCCCGGCCTCATCATGATGTCGGTCATCACCAACTCCTACTCCAACGTCGCCTCCTCCTTCTACAGCGCCAAGTTCCAGCGCAACGTGGAGGAGCTGCTGGTGGCGCCGGTGCCCAACTACATCATCATCGCGGGGTATGTGGGCGGTGGCGTGGCGCGCGGCCTCTGTGTCGGCCTCATCGTCACCCTGGTGTCGCTGTTCTTCGTGCCGCTGCAGATCCATCACCTGTTCAGCGTCTGCATGACCGTGCTGCTCACCTCCATCCTCTTCTCCCTGGGGGGGCTCATCAACGCGGTGTTCGCGAAGTCGTTCGATGACATCAGCATCATCCCGACCTTCATCCTGACTCCCCTGACCTATCTGGGGGGCGTCTTCTACTCCATCACCCTGCTGCCGCCGTTCTGGCAGGGGGTATCCCAGGTGAACCCCATCATCTACATGGTGAACGCGTTCCGCTACGGCTTCCTCGGGATCTCCGACGTGCCCCTCGGCACTGCCTATCTCATCATCATCGGCTTCATCCTGGTACTCTACGGGATGGCCTGGTGGCTCATCTCCCGCGGCACCGGTCTGCGCCACTGAGGCGCACACCCGCCAGCAAAAAGGCGCCCTCGGGCGCCTTTTTATTTGCACGTTTCGGCCTCAGAGGGCCGGGGCATCGTAGTCCGCCGGCTCGTCGCTGTAGACGCAGACGTTCCACTTGGCCGCGAGGCCATCATCCGCGAGGCAGTAGCGCTCGAAGAAGGCCTTGATACCGGCGCGCTGGCAGTGGGCCTCGAAGCTCGCCATGTCGCGCCAGATCTCGTTGAAGACGATGGGGAAGCTCTCCCCCTCGGCAAAGGGGCTCTGGATATGGCGGGTGACGATGTACTGCAGGCAGCCATCTTCACGCAGGGTGTCGGGTTCGAGCCCTTGCAGGACGCGGAACAGGGCCTGCTCCTGGCCCGGCTTGGGCTGGAACTGGGCGATGCAGTAAACCTTCTTGGACATCGTGGTCTCCTTGCCGTGTCTCAACCCCGCAGGGCGACGACCCGGTTGTCGATGAGGCGGGCCTTGCCCAGATAGGCGGCCATCAGGATCACCAGGCGCTGGCTCTCGGCGCTGGCGGATTCCAGGGTGTCGGCATCGACGATGTCGATGGCATCCGTCCTGAATCCCGCGTTGTCGAGGCGTTGGCTGGCCTGGGCAACCAGGGAGGGGAGGTGACTGTTCCCCGCTTCAATCTGCTCGGCAATCCAGTTCATGGTGCGCGCGAGCTCGGGGGCGATGGCCCGTTCGGCAGCGGTCAGATAGCCGTTGCGCGAAGAGAGGGCCAGCCCGTCTTCGGCCCGCACGGTCGGTACGCCCACGATCTCGATGGGCATGGCCATGTCGGCCACCATCTTGCGAATGAGCGCGAGCTGCTGGTAATCCTTCTCGCCAAAGCAGGCCACGTTCGGCTGTACCAGATTGAACAGCTTGGTGACGACTGTGCTGACCCCGCGAAAATGCCCCGGACGCAGCGCCCCTTCCAGCAGGCTGGAGATGCCGGGCACCTCGACGAAGGTCTGGCTGGCGAGCCCCTGGGGATACATGATCTCCGGCGTCGGGGTGAAGACCAGGTCCACACCGGCGGCCTCCAGGGCGGCGCAATCCTGCTCCAGGGTGCGGGGGTAGTTGGCGAGATCCTCGGCCTTGTCGAACTGCAAGGGGTTCACAAAGATGCTGACCACCACCTTGTCGCCATGGCGGCGGGCCTCCTCGACCAGGGTGAGATGACCCTGATGCAGATTGCCCATGGTGGGCACGAATGCGATGGCGCGGCCTTCGCGATGCCATTGACCGATCTGCTCGCGCAGCGCGGTGGAATTGTTCACAACCAACATCGTCAGTTCACCTTCAGATGAATCAATAAAAGAGGGGGTCGTCAGGGGAGAGGGCGAGACGGGGGCACAGGCCCCCGCGCTCATGACGACAGAAAGTCAGTTGAAGCAGTGCTCGGGGCCGGGGAAGGTCCCCTCGCTCACCTGCTGCACATAGAGACGAATGGCGGCACGCATGTCACCGGTCTCGGCCAGGAAGTTCTTGGTGAACTTGGGCACATAACCGGAGGTGATGCCGAAGGCATCGTGCATCACCAGGATCTGGCCGTCGGTGGCAGGGCCGGCACCGATGCCGATCACCGGAATGCGCAGCGCCTTGGTGATGCGCTCTGCCAGAGAGACGGGCACGCACTCGAGCACCAGCAACTGGATGCCGGCCGCTTGCAGTTCCAGCGCCTGGCGGTAGATCTCCTGGGCGTGGAACTCGTCGCGCCCCTGCACCTTGAAGCCACCAAACACGTGGACGGATTGCGGGGTCAGGCCGAGATGGCCGCACACCGGCACCCCGTTACGGGTCAGGTGGCGGATGGAGTCACACAGCCAGTCCCCCCCTTCCATCTTCACCATGCGGGCACCGGCCGCCATCAGGCGCGCCGCGTTCTGGTAGGTCTGCTCCGGGGTGGCATAGCTCATGAACGGCATGTCGGTCACCACCAGGGCATTGGTGGTGCCGCGCACCACGCAGCGGGTGTGATAGACCATCTCGTCCATGCTGACCGCCAGGGTGTCGTCTCCGCCCTGCAATACCATGCCGAGGGAGTCGCCGATGAGCAGCACCTGGGCGCCCTCGTCGTCGAACAGCTTGGCGAAGGTCGCGTCATAGGCGGTGATGGCGGTGATTTTCTGTCCGTCCTGCTTCATCTTCTGCAGGTGGGTAATGGTGATCTTGCTCATTACGTTGTTCCTACTCTTCTCTACTCGCCTGCTGCACCGGCCAGGATCACGAGTCCATTGCGCGGGCAGCGGGCAACCAGTTCGGTGAGCGGGGTGCCGCAGGGCAGCACCAGGGAAGGGGCTATCTCGGCAAGGGGCAGCAGGACGAACTCCCGCTCCTTCATGCCATAGTGAGGCACCGTCAGGCGCTCATGCCGGATGACCTCGTCGCCGTACAGCAGCAGATCGAGATCCAGGGTCCGGGGGCCCCAGCGCTCATCCTTGCGCACTCGCCCCTGTGCCTGCTCGATGCGCTGCAGCTCGTCCAGCAGCGCCAGAGGGCTGAGGCGGGTGGCAAGGCGCGCCACGGCATTGACGTAGTCCGGCTGATCCGCAGGGCCCATGGGGCGGCTGCCGTAAAGGCGGGAGGTCTGCCGCAGCTCGGACTCGGGCAGGGTTGCCAGCGCGGCGATGGCGCGACGAGCCTGGCCGAGGGGGTCGGCCAGGTTGGAGCCGATGGCGACGAAGACCTCGATCATCGGCGGATCCTTACTCTGCAGACTTCGGCTTGCGGCGACGGGGGCGACGGCGGTTGCGGCCATTGCCGCTGCGCTTCTCGCCATCACCGCTGCGGGAGTCGGCGCGCTCGCCGCTCGCCGGGCGGCGGGTCGCCTCCCGTTGCAGTTGCGGGCGCACATCCGGGTTGGAGGCCACATAGCGCTCCCACCAGCTCGACAGCTCGCCGAGGCCGCGCTCGACCCGGTTGCGCAGCAACAGGAAGTCGAAGGCCGCACGGAATTTCGGGTGCTCCATGGCGCGCTCGGGGTGCTTGCCCTGGCGGCGGGTCAGGCGCTGTTGCAGGGCCCAGATGTCGCGCACGTCCGTGGTGAAGCGGCGTGGCACGGCGATGATCCGCACCTGGTTGTCCAGCACCTCGTTGATGGCCAGCATGAAGGCATCGTACCAGGGCAGGCCGCTCTCGTTTTCCAGCACGCGGCCGCGGGCCTCGACGGCACCCCACAGCAGGGTGGCGTAGAGGAAGGCGGGAGTGACGCGCTTCTCTTCACGGACCCGGGTATCGGTGTCCATCAGCGCCTGCTCGATGAACTGCTCGTAGGGCGAGTTGCCGTGGGGCGTGAACAGGGCGGCTACCTGGGGGAACAGCGGCTGGAACAGCCCGTATTCCCGCAGCAACTTGTAGGTGGCCAGACCGTCCCCCGCCAGGAATAGCTTGAGGGTCTCCTCGAACAGGCGAGCGGCCGGGATGTCCTGCAGCAGCGGGGCCAGCTCCCGGATGGGGGCGGCGGTACGCGGGCTGATGGTCATGTCGAGCTTGGCGGCGAAGCGCACGGCGCGCAGCATCCGCACCGGATCTTCCCGGTAACGGGTCTCGGGGTCACCGATGAGATCCAGCCTGCGCGCGGCCAGATCTTCCAGCCCACCCTCGAAATCGTGCAGGGTGAAATCCTTGGCGCTGTAGTAGAGGGCGTTGACGGTAAAGTCGCGACGCTCGGCATCCTCTTCGATGGTGCCGTAGACGTTGTCCCGCAGCAGCATGCCTTCATCGGACTGGGCCGACACATGCTTGCTGGTATTGACCTGATGGTGGTGACCCCGGAAGGTGGCCACTTCGATCACGTCACGACCAAAGACGATGTGGGCCAGGCGGAAACGGCGGCCGATGAGGCGGCAGTTGCTGAACAGCGCCTTGATCTGCTCCGGCGTCGCGTCGGTGGCGATGTCGAAATCCTTGGGGGTCTTCCCGAGCAGCAGGTCACGGACGCCGCCGCCGACCAGGTAGGCCTCATAGCCCCCCTTGTTCAGGCGATAGAGCACCTTGAGGGCATTCTCGCTGATCTCTTTGCGCGAAATCGGGTGCTGGTCACGGCTCAAGGTACGGCGCTGTCCGGCGACACGGGCCGGAATGGGGGACTCCACCGACTGCTCGCCGTCTTCCTTGCCGAGCACTTTGCGGCAAAAGTTTGCGATCTGGGAAAAAATGGTACACCTCGTTATGACTTTAAATTGACGGGAGGCCAAAAAAATAGCGGCCTATCATAGCTCAGCCCCAACCAAATGAGAAACGGTGTGGCCTGCTTCCCCTTGATTGGTCCTTTTGGGGCAAGAAATGCAGCCGGGGCTAGCTTTGCCCTTGCGGGATCTTCTGCTGGCGGGGCACCCGGGCCAGCTGCCAGTGGGCGATGCCCCAGCCGATGATCTCGTCGATACGGCTCGCCATCAGCTCGGGCGGCGGGCACTGACCGAGAAAGTGCAGCGCCTGCCACAGGGCCGGTCGTACCTCGTCCTGCGACAGCGCCGGCGCATGGTTCTGCTTGGAGAGCTTGTTGCCATCCGCTTGCACCGCCAGCGGCAGGTGCACCCAATCGGGGACGGCAGCCCCCAGAGTCTGGTAGAGGGCAATCTGGCGCACCGTGGGTTCCAGCAGATCGGCGCCGCGGACGATCTCGGTGATGCCGCTGTCCATGTCATCCACCACCACCGCCAGGTTGTAGGCGTAGAGCCCGTCCCGGCGGCGCACGATGAAGTCCTCCTTCGCCAGCGCTGCGGGGACGGAGATCTCTCCCTGAAGCGCATCCTCGAACCGATAGACCGGGTGGTGCTGGCGCAAACGGGCGGCACACCCCCCGGCGGTCAGCCCCAGGGCGCGGCAATGACCGTTGTAGAATCCCCCTGCGGCCATGATTTCGCGCCGGGTACAGCGGCACCAGTAGAGATCCCCGGCCCGATAGAGCTGATCGATGATCTCGTCATAGCGGCCATGGCGCGCGCTCTGGAACATCACCTCCCCATCCCAGCCAAGACCGTGTGCCTCCAGGGTGGTGAGGATAAGGTCAGCGGCTCCCGGCATCTCCCGCGGGGGGTCGATGTCTTCGATGCGCACCAGCCAGCGGCCCTGCTGCGCCCTGGCCTGCAAGAAGCTGCCAAGGGCGGCGACCAGGGATCCGAAGTGGAGCGGACCGGACGGGGAGGGGGCGAAGCGGCCCACATAGGGGCGTCGGGAGGGGGGGGATGTCATGACCATGGCAATTCGGGTAGGCGATGCATTGAGGCTGCATTCTGGGACGGCCCGACCAAAAGCTCAATAAAAAAGGGAGCCTGGGCTCCCTTTTCGTTTCTGTGGATGGGCGGCATCAGCCAGCCATCTGTTTTTCCTTGATCTCGGCCAGCGTCTTGCAGTCCACGCAGAGGTCTGCGGTCGGACGGGCTTCCAGACGGCGGATGCCGATCTCGATGCCGCAATGCTCGCAGTAACCGAAGTCATCTTCTTCGAGCAGCAGCAAGGTTTTCTCGATCTTCTTGATCAGCTTGCGTTCACGGTCGCGGGTGCGCAGTTCGAGAGCAAACTCTTCTTCTTGCGCGGCGCGATCCACGGGATCCGGGAAGTTGGCAGCCTCATCCTTCATGTGGTCGACGGTGCGGTCAACTTCCTGCATCAGTTGGTTGCGCCAGGCTCCCAGGATCTTGCGAAAATGTACCTTCTGTTGGTCATTCATGTACTCCTCACCGGCTTTCATCTGGTAAGGCTCTACACCCGCAATGGCCAGGGGGCCCAGAGATTTCCTGTTTTCGCCTGTTGGCATGCCCTGTCTCCTAATTCAGCACGCTACCCGTGCCATCCATAAATTGAGGGCGACATCTATAGCAGAAGGGTCAACGGGAGGCAAACAAGCCTTATCAATAATGTTACCCACTTCTGCATTTATTCTCTGCCCTCGGGTAGCATATGGTCAGATTCAAATGGGATAAAATCCTGAGCCACCATGCCCTGCACCCCAACATGGGGGCGATAGCATAAAATTTCAACCCCTGCCGCCATCGCCTGTTCAACAAGCTGACTATAGTGCGGATCGATATGGGCTGCAGGGCGCATTCTCGCGATGCCGGAGTGCAATACCATGAACAGCAGCACGGCCCGGTGCCCTGCCGCCTTCATGGCCATCAATTCACGCAAGTGCTTGGCGCCGCGGGTGGTGACCGCATCGGGGAAGTAGCCCATGCCGGGTTGCTCCCGCTCGTCGAGCAGGGTGACGGATTTCACCTCGATGTAACAATCCGGCCTGTGGTCATCTTCCAGCAGCAGGTCGATGCGGCTGTTCTCTTCCCCGTATTTCACTTCGGTGCGCAGCCTGGCATAGCCTGCCAGGGGGGCGAGGGCGCCCTGTTCGATGAGCTCCCGGGCGATCTGGTTGGCACGGGCCGTGTTGACGCAGATGAAGTGACCCGCCGGGCTCTCGGCGATTTCCCAACTGTTTGGCAGCTTGCGCTTGGGGTTGTCGGATGTGGAGTACCAGACCCGGGTGCCCGGCAGGGCGCAGCCGGTCATGGCACCTGTATTGGCGCAGTGGATGGTGATCACCTCGCCGTTGTTGAGCGCGACATCCGTCAGGAAGCGCTTGTAGCGGGAGATCAGCTGCCCGGACTGCAGGGGGGGATCGAAGATCATGGGGTGAGCTCCTCGCGGTGCGGTTCTTTGACGCGGGCCCGCAGGGGCCAGCAGGCGAGCGGTTCGTAGTGGACACCGTCCGGCGTGCTGACGGATTGATAGAGGCAGAAGCGATCGGCCCTGAGCAGAAAATCCGGCGCAGGCAGCTCGCCGGGGGCCTCGCCCGCCTTGCGCGACAGGGTGACGTGGGGGCGATAGCCCTGCTCGCCGTTGCCCAGCCCGAGTTTTTCACCGTGGCGGCGCAGTGCCCTCGCGAGCACGGTCAGCTCGTTCGGCCACTCACCGGGCCCCACCCAGGCGGCTTTGGCGCGCTGAAACCAGCCGGTCTGATCCAGATGGACGCTGAAAGGGGGGCAGTGCTGTCGCTCGGCGGCCGCGATAAGACGAGCCTGGGTCGTTTCGTCGGCCTCCCCGAGAAAGGCCAGGGTCAGGTGCAGGTTGCTCTCGGGCACCGGCTGGCCGGGCCAGGGGCGCTGGTCTCGCCAGGTCGCAAGCTCGGGGGCAAGCTCTGGCAGGGGCAGGGCAAAGAAGAGTTTGGGCATGCGGCGTGTTGGTCCTCGTGATGGGCATCGGATAAGGGCCATTCTATGGCAGCCGCTCCCGGGATGTCTTGCCGTGTTGCACCTGACGCTTCCTGCCCCTGCCCGGCAGGGGCGCTTACGGTGGCCGGGAGGCTGTGGCAGAATGGACCCCTTTTCAGAAGTGTCACAGAAGGTGCCCATCGCTTTGTCTTCCCTCCCCATCGTCCCGGTGTTGCCCGAACTCTTTGCAGCCCTCGACAACCATACCAGCGTGATCCTGCAGGCACCCCCCGGCGCGGGCAAATCGACCCTGCTGCCCCTGGAGCTGGTGCGCCAGCACCGGCTGCCCGGGCGCATCATCATGCTGGAGCCCAGGCGCCTCGCGGCGCGCAACATCGCGAGCTTCCTCGCGCGTCAGCTGGGGGAGAAGGTGGGCGAGCGCATCGGCTTGCGAGTGCGCGGGGAGAGCCGCACCAGCAGCCAGACCCGGCTCGAGATCGTGACCGAGGGGGTGCTGACCCGGATGCTGCAGCAGGATCCTGAGCTCAGCGGCGTGTCGCTCGTCATCTTTGACGAGTTCCACGAGCGCAGCCTGCACGCCGATACCGCGCTGGCCTTCGCCATCGAAAGCCAGCAGGGGTTGCGCGATGATCTCAAGCTCTTGGTGATGTCCGCCACCCTGGATGGTATGGCCCTGGAGCGCCTGCTGCCAGGCGCCCCCGTGGTGCGCTCCGAGGGGCGCGTCTTTCCCATCGAGTACCACTATCGCCCCGCCAATCGCCAGCAGTGGCTGGAGCCCCAGGTCGGCGCCGTGGTGCTGGAGGCGCTCGCCAGTCAGGCTGGCAGTGCCCTGGTGTTCCTGCCGGGACAGGGGGAGATAGAGCGGCTGGCACAGTGGCTGGAAGGGCGGTTGCCAGGGGATGTGACCCTGGCTCCCCTCTATGGCCGTCTTGACCTCGCGGCCCAGCAGGCGGCCATCGAGCCTGCGCCTGCGGGTCGTCGCAAGCTGGTGCTCACCACCAACGTGGCGGAGACCTCCCTCACCATCGAGGGGATCTCCGTGGTCATCGACAGCGGATTGGAGCGGCGCGCCACCTTCGATATCAAGAGCGGCGTCACCCGGCTGGAGACCCGGCCCATCGCCAAAGCCTCCGCCACCCAGCGGGCGGGGCGGGCAGGGCGGCTTGGCCCCGGCGTCTGCTACCGGCTCTGGAGCTGCGAGGTGCAGGAGCGCCTCGCCGAGCAGAGTCCCCCCGACATCCTGACGCAAGAGCTCACCGGCCTGCTGATGGACGCCGCCCAGTGGGGGGCCCGGGTGGAGGCGCTGCCCCTGCTGGACATGCCGCCCTCTGCCGCCGTGGCCAGCGCCCGGCGGTTGCTGGTGGCCCTGGGCGCCATGGCCCCGGAAGGTGAGCAACAACTTACCCCGGCAGGCCGTGCCATGGCGGCCTTCGGCACCCATCCCCGCCTCGCCCGCATGTTGCTGCGGGCCCGGGAGCTGGAATCCGAGGGTCTGACAGGGATTGTCGCCGATGCGGCTTTCCTGGTGGCGCTGCTGGAAGAAGATCTGCGAGGATCGGAGCGCCTGTCCGTGCTGTTCCACCGCCGTCAGGGCGCCCTGCGCCAGGGGGCGGTCCGCTGGTTCGAGCGGCTCGGCGTGCGGGCAAGCAGCCCGCAGGGTCAATGGCTGGGGTTGCTGTGCGCCCTCGCCTGGCCCGATCGCATCGGCAAGCTGCGCAGTGGCAGCCGTTATCAGCTCAGTGGCGGGGTGAGCTGCGATCTGGTAGAAGGGCATCCCTGCCAGGGGCAGGGGGCCATCGTGGCCGTCGAAATGGGTCAGAACGAGCGCGGCAGCCGCATCTTCATCGCCGAGCCGGTGGCGCTGGATGAGTTGGTGCGCCAGCTGCCCGAGCTGGTCGGCGAGCGCCAGTGGTTCGACTGGGACGATCGGGAGGAACGGGTGCGTGCGGAGCGCCAGCAGGTGCTCGGCGAGCTGGTGCTCGGCCAGCGGCCGCTGACGGATCTCTCCGATGAACAGAAGGGGCGCTGCCTGCTGCAAGGCATTCGGCGCAAGGGGCTGCACGTGCTGCCCTGGGACGAGAGCAGCGAGGGGCTGCTGGCCCGCTTGCGCTGCGCCCGCGACTGGCTGCCCGACGAAGCCTGGCCCGCCATGGATGAGGAGAGCCTGCTGGCCGACCTCGAGCAGTGGCTGCTGCCGGCGGTGAGCGGCATGACCCGGCTGGAGCAGTTGAAGCGGCTCGACATGAGCGACATCCTGCGCCAGTCTCTGCCCTGGCCCCTG
Source organism: Aeromonas sp. QDB56 (assembly GCF_027705505.1). Lineage (NCBI taxonomy): Bacteria > Pseudomonadati > Pseudomonadota > Gammaproteobacteria > Aeromonadales > Aeromonadaceae > Aeromonas > Aeromonas sp. QDB56. The sequence continues at coordinate 13,282 of NZ_JAPDBZ010000030.1, read as the reverse complement.
CCAAGGCGGCTGGACGAGGCGCTGCCGAGCCACTTCACCGCACCGACCGGCAGCCGGGTGCGGATCCGCTACCAGCCGGGTCAGGCGCCAGCGATCCCGGTGCGCATCCAGGAGATGTTCGGGCTGGGCGCCACCCCATGCGTGGCCGATGGCCGGGTGCCCCTGGTGGTGGAGCTGCTCTCCCCGGCCCAGCGCCCCTTGCAGATCACCGCGGATCTCGCCGCCTTCTGGGCGGGATCCTATGAGCAGGTGAAAAAAGAGATGAAGGGGCGCTACCCCCGTCACTACTGGCCGGACAACCCGCTGGAGGCGATGCCGACCCGGGTGACCAAGAAGAAGATGGGATTGCAGGAGTAGCCGACGGGGCAGTGATCGGTCGGCACGATCAGAACAAGATGGCGGTGGCACAGTCCCCCTCCACAACAGGCATCGCAGGCCGCTCGCATCAGCGGGATGGCGAGGAGAACGACAAGAGGATTTATGGCAACCCAACGACGCAAGCGCACGCCCAAGAAGGCGGCGCCCAAACGCACCATCTGGCGCACCCTGTTCTGGCTGGGCTTCAAGCTCTCTCTGGTGGTGGCGGCCTTCATGGTGGTGTTTGGCATCTATCTCGACACCAAGGTGCGCGAGCGCTTCGACGGCGAGAAGTGGCAGTTGCCGGTGATGGTCTACAGCCGCCCGCTGGAGCTCTATCCCAGCCAGCGGCTCTCCCAGACCCAGATGCTGCGCGAGCTCAACATGCTGAGCTACAAGCAGGTGCGTCAACCTCATACCCCGGGTGAGTACGCGGTGAACGGCAATCGCATCGAGCTGGTGCGCCGGCCGTTCGAGTTCCACGACGGTGCCGACGGCGCCCGTGGCCTGCGCCTCACCTTCAACGGGGCGCGCCTCGAGGGGATCCAGTCCCTGGAGAACCAGCGCCAGCTCGGCTATGCCCAGATGGACCCGGTGCTGCTCGATCGCCTCAACACCGAGGATCGGGAAGACCGCCTGCTGGTGCGCCTTTCCGAGGTGCCGGACAGCCTGCTGGTGACGCTGCTCACCACGGAAGACAGGGACTTCTACCAGCACGGCGGCGTTTCGCCGGTGGCCATCATGCGCGCCATGGCAGCCAACCTGCTGGCGGGGCGCACCGTGCAGGGGGGCAGTACGCTCACCCAGCAGCTCGCCAAGAACTTCTTCCTGACCCGTGAGCGCAGCCTGTGGCGCAAACTGCAGGAAGCCTACATGGCGGTGCTCATCGACTACCGCTACAGCAAGGACGAGATCCTGGAGGCCTACCTCAACGAGGTCTATCTGGGGCAGAACTTCTCCCAGGGGGTCTACGGCTTCGGGCTCGCCTCCTACTTCTACTTCGGTATTCCGGTCAACGAGCTGGACATCGATCAGGTGGCCCTGCTGGTGGGCATGGTGAAGGGCCCCTCCTATTACGATCCCTGGCGCTTCCCCGACCGGGCCAAGGCGCGCCGGGATCTGGTGCTGAAACTGCTGGCGGATCACGGCAGCCTGACCCAGGCCGAGTATGACCTGGCCAGCAAGCAGCCCCTTGGCATCATCGCCCGCGGCCAGATGAGCTATGGCCGTACCCCGGCCTTCATGGGGCTGCTCAAGCGGGAGATCCAGAACCGCTTCGGCCCGGATCTGCTCAAGCAGTCCGGCCTCAAGATCTTCACCAGTCTGGATCCCATCGCCCAGCACGCCGCCGAGCAGGCGGTGGAGTCGGGTCTGGCCACCATCGAGAAGCAGCGTGGCAAGAAGAAGCTGGAGGCGGCCATGGTGGTCTCCGACTGGCACAAGGGCGAGGTGGTCGCCATGGTGGGGGGACGGGATCCCCGCTACGCCGGCTTCAACCGGGCGCTGGATGCCCGCCGTCAGATTGGCTCCCTGGTCAAACCGGCGGTCTACCTGACCGGCCTCTCCAACGGCCTGACCCTGGGCACGCCGCTTAAAGATCAGCCGATCCGGATTCGCGGCCAGGATGGCCAGATCTGGACGCCGCAGAATTACGACCGCAAGTTCCGCCAGAGCGTGCCCCTGATGGAGGCGCTCGCCAGCTCCCTCAACGTGCCGACCGTCAACCTCGGGATGCAGATAGGCCTGGACAAGGTGGTGGATACCCTGCACAAGCTGGGGGTGCAGCAGGAGATCCAGCCCTATCCGTCCCTGGTGCTGGGGGCGGTGGCGCTCTCGCCCATGGAGGTGAACCAGATGTACCTGCCCATTGCCAACCAGGGGTTGACCCAGCCCCTGTCGGCCATCCGGGCCGTGGTGAATGGCGAGGGGCGCCAGCTCTACCAGCATGACGAAGCGGCCAAGCGAGTGACGGATCCCCAGGCAAGCTGGCTGACCCTGTTCGCCATGACCAAGACGGTGAGCCAGGGGACGGCCCGGGCGCTCGGTGCCAAGTTCCCCGGGGCCACCATGGCCGCTAAGACCGGTACCACCAACGAGCTGCGTGACTCCTGGTTTGCCGGGATGGACAACAACGAGCTGGTGAGCGTCTGGGTCGGCCGTGACGACAACACCCCGGCCGGGTTGACCGGTGCCAGTGGCGCCCTGCAGCTGTTCAGCGGCTACATGAGCCAGCGAGGGGTCAACAGCCTGGGGCTGAAGATGCCCGAAGGGGTGAGCTGGGCCAACTTCTCCCGCTCGAGCGGTGCCCGGGTGGCCAGCGATTGTCCCGGCAGTCTCCAGGTGCCGGCCAAGCTGGCCGGTCTGGCCGAGCCCATGAGCTGTGCCAGCCCGGTCTCGGACCCGGCGAATGCCCTGGACAACTGGTTCAACGGTTTCTTCAACTGACGAAGACGGGCAGCGCAGGCTGCCCGTTTTGCAAGGATTGCCATGACCCATCCTCTGTTTGAGGCCATCCATCACGTGGCCATCATCGCCAGCGACTATCCGCGCTCGCGCCACTTCTATCACCAGGTGCTGGGGTTGCCCATCATTGCCGAGACCCTGCGGGCCGAGCGTCAGTCGTGGAAGCTGGATCTGGCGCTGCCGGACGGCAGCCAGCTGGAGCTGTTCAGCTTCCCGGCGCCGCCGCCGCGCCCCTCCCGGCCGGAGGCGTGCGGGTTGCGCCACCTGGCGTTTCGGGTGGCGGATCTCGACCGGGTCATCGCCCACCTGGAGCTGCACGGGGTGGAAGTGGAGCCGGTGCGGGTGGACGAGCTGACCGGCAAGCGCTTTACCTTCTTCGCCGACCCCGACGGCCTGCCGCTGGAGCTGTACGAGGCAGCGCGTTAGGCTGCCTGTTGCAATCTGGGTGATCGGTTTGACCATGAAAAGGCCGCCCTGGGAACAGAGCGGCTTTTTTCATGGGGTTGGAGAGGGGATCATGCTGTGGTCAGCAGGGCGACCGCCACCGCCATCACCATCATGCCGAGCCAGCCGACGGGTCTGAGGCGCTCGCCGAACAGCAGCAGGCCCCCGAGGGCGGTGCCCAGGATGCCGATGGCGCCCCAGGTGGCATAGGCCACGGCCAGATCGATCTTGCCGGTACTGACCGCCTCGCTGAGCAGCGTGAAGGCACAGAGCACCAGCAGAATGCCGAGGACGCCCCACCCCTTGTCGCGAAAACCGATGGAGCGGTTGATCGCCATGTTGGCGCCGATATCCAGCAGGGCGGCGCCCAGTACGATGATCAACGGGTGCATGGGGCTTCCCTCCTCTGGCGGGTGGGGGCTGGTACATCATGGGTCTCGCCCAGGGTCACCATGACAATCCCCACTATGGCCAGCGCCAGTCCGATCCACTCCTGGATGCTCAGCTCGTAGCCGAGGAACAGGACGGAGACGGCGGTGATGAGGGCGATCCCCAGCCCTTCCCACAGCGCAAACGCGATACCAATGGAGATTGTCCTGGCGGCCTTGGCGAGCAGCAGGTAGGAGAGGGTGATGAGGAGCCACATCGGCAGATAGTGGATCCAGCCGCTCTCGCTCTTTGGGATCAGGGCCATGGAGGAGGTGCCGGCGACCTCGGTCAGGATGGCCCCCGTCAGGAAGAGGCGGGCCAAAAGCAGGGGACGGGATGACATGCAGTTTCCTTCTGTTGCTGCGACGAAGAGAGGATAACGGCACCCGAAACGGGCAAGGTTATCGCTGAGCGTCGAGAAAGCTGTCGCTGCTTGTTTGCCTTGGGGGCGGACCAGGGGATAAGGTGGTGATGGAATAATCTGCCGCCAGTTTGAAGTCATGAAGCTAAATCAGATACAACTCTTTGTAGAAACAGCAGACAGTGGTTCGATAGCCAATGCCGCCAGACGACTTGGCAAGAGTCGCAGCGCCGTGAGCTCGGCGATTGCAACCCTGGAAGTGGGGCTTGGCGTCGAACTTTTCGAACGAGGGGCGAATCAGAGCCGGCTGACCGAAATCGGCGAGCAAGTGCTGGACGACTGTCGGCGGCTGCTGCAGGCCGCCAACAGCCTGAAGCTCAAGTGCGAGCACCATGCCTTCGGTGCCGAGGTGGCGCTGCGGGTAGCCCGGGACGACGCCATTCCCGAGGTGGTATGGCGCGAGATGCTGGGGGCGTTGCGTCGCCAGTTTCCGGGCACCAGCATCTCCCTGGTGCTGGCCTCACCGCCGGAGCTGCCGGCCTTGGTGGAAGAGGGGTTCGTGGATGCCGCCTTCGGCCTCATCACCGAGGAACAGGAGCGCAGCGGTCTTTGCATCGACGTGCTCAACCCGATCCGCACCCTGATGGTGGTCGCGCCAAGCCACCCGCTGGCTGGGCTGAAGCGGGTGTTGCAGCAGGATCTGACCGATCACACTCAGGTCACTCTCTCCTATGTGGACGCGTTTTCGGTCAAGAGCCTGCTGCCCATCGGGGGGCAGCATATCGGGTTGTCGAGTTTCGAACTGATGCGGGATGCGGTGCTGGATGGTCTGGGCTGGGCGGTGCTGCCTTCACCCCTTATCCAGAGCCAGCTGCGCCAGGGGGAGCTGCTGACCCTGAAGCACAAGTTCAGCCTGCAGTGGCGCGATTACGGAGTCTATCTGTCGGAGAACGCCCATCACGGCAAGGTGCTGGCCTGGCTGAAGAAGGCCATAGAAGCCTATCTCGAACCCTTCGAGTAGCCGCCAACCGGGGCGGGCCCCCCGGTTGGCAGTGAGAGGGGATCAGCGCAGGCCGTGACGGGGGACGCGCTGGCGGGAGCGAAATGGCAGCAGCAGGAGGCCGAGCAGCAGATCCCCCGCCAGGGAGGCCAGCAGACCCGCCGCCACGCCGCAGAAAATGGCGGCCTGTTTGAGGGGGACCACATAGCCGTAGTTGTGCAGGGTATCCTGCCAGAGGGCGGGATCGGCGCGCAGCAACAGGTGGGAGAGCTGCTGGTACCAGGGACTCTCCCGCACGGCGATCTCCCCCTGAAGGTGCTGCTGCTGGTTCACCAGTTGCTGGAGGCTGGTGGCATCCTGGGTGAAGACGGGATCCTGGCTGGCATCGTAATGGGCGACCAGCGCCTGCAGATCGCCATTGAAGTGCTGGTCCGCCGTGCGCTGGAAGGGGGCCAGCGCCAGACCTGCCTGCTGCAGCCGGGCATCCAGCCGCTGGAAGTAGAGATCGACCAGCCCGGGGATCTGTACACCTGCCAGCAAACCGAGGGCAAACAACATCATGCGAAGGTAGCTGCGCATCATCATCATCCTGAACGAAGGGAGCGCCCATACTAGCCGCAACCGGTGGGAGAGCCAAGGAGGGGGCGCGCTTGCCCACCCGGTCGGCGGCGCCAAAAGAAGAGCCGATGGAATACCTTTGTTACACGAATTCTTACACTTTTGTGATGCAAGTCATCTTGCGGCTGGCCTAGAATGAGCGTTTTTCGAAGGACACGTCGGCATGAGCAAGTTCATTCCTTTCTATCTGGCCGGGGGCCTCATCGCCTTCAGTTGGGGCGCCCTGCCTGAGCACGGCCCCTGGGATGGGTGGGATCTCGCCCTCTTCCAGCTGGTCAATGGCTGGATTGGCCACTCCCCCCGTTGGGCCGATCTGGTGGCCATCACCAACAACCGCCTGTTCGATCTGGCCGCGCTGGCCTGCATGGGCGGGATCCTTGCCGGTTGCTTCTTCCGTGCCGACGGGCAGGAGCGCCGTCGTCTGGTGGCCATGGGGGTCGTGATGCTGCTGGGGGCTCTGGTGATCAATCAGCTCGGGCATCTGTTGCCGGTCAGCCGTCCCAGCCCCACCTTGATGGTGGACGGGGCTCTGCGCCTGACCGAGATCAGTGCGATTCCCACCAAGGACTCCGCCGGTGACAGCTTCCCCGGTGATCACGCCCTCTTCCTGATGATCTTCGCCGGTTTTGCCCTGCGCTATCTGCCGCGCTGGGCCGGGGTAGTTGCGGTGGTGATGGTGCCCCTGTTTTCGGCGCCCCGCATCCTGGCTGGTGCGCACTGGATGACGGACGTCTATGTGGGCGCTCTTTGCCTCTCCCTGATCTGCCTGCCGCTGCTGTTGCTCACTCCCGTGTCGGATCGCCTGATCGACCGCCTGGCTCCCCGGCTGCCACGCTGGATTGCCTGACGGAGAATGAAAAAAGAAGGCGGGTCACCCCGCCTTCTTTCGTTTACGCCTCACCGGTGCTGTGGTCGTCGCGAAATGACCAGGACTACGCCCGATGAGCCCGGGCTGTCGCCCTCCCAACCAGTATGGATAGCCCCATTCGGGTTCTGCCAGCCAAAATAGTCGGGGCCAAACGTTTGCACCCGTCGTCTCATGATCCTGGCCAGGATTTTTTCCCTCCGCTGCCTTAGAATCGCCGCCCGTTGTTGGAGGTCTCCCCATGCTTGTCACTTTTCTGCGTCTCTTGTTTATCGGTTGTGCCCTGGTCTTTCTCTTTATGCTGGTCCGTGCCTGGTGGCACAAACGGCGTCATGGCCAGCTCGAAGCCACCCCTTTCTGGCCGGTGGCGGCCATCGGTTTTGTGGCCAATTTTCTCGATACCCTGGGGGTGGGGAGCTTTGCGGTGAAGACCGCCTGCTACAAGCAGTTCAGGCTGATCGATGATCGGGTGCTGCCCGGTACCCTCAACGGCCAGTGCGTGCTGCCGACCGTGACCCAGGCTCTCATCTTCATCGGCGTGGTCAACGTGGATCCCATGACCCTCATCAGCATGATGGCGGCGGCAGCAGCCGGTGCGGCCTGGGGCGCCCGTTACGTGGCTTCCTTTGATCGCCAGACCATCCGGCTGGTGATGGCGGTCTCCCTGCTGGTGGTCGCCGGTCTCATCTTTGCCGGTCTGCTTGGGCTCTTCCCCCTCGGTGGCGAGGCCATGGGGCTGAGCGGTTACAAGCTGGGGATCGCCCTTGCCGGCAACTTCCTGTTCGGAGCCCTGATGAACGTCGGTATCGGCCTGTTCGCCCCCTGCATGACCCTGGTCTATCTGCTCGGCATGAACCCGCTGGTGACCTTCCCCATCATGATGGGATCCACCGCCGTGCTCAGCGTCTTCTCGGCGGGGACCTTCATTCGCATGGGGGCTTTCGATGCGCGGGCCGTGCTGGCGGTGGCCATCTTCGGCCCCATCGGCGTGGTGCTGGCGGCCATGCTGGTCAAATCCATGGAGATGGAGATGCTCAAATGGCTGGTGGCCTTCATCGTCATCTATACCTCCTGGACCATGTACGCCTCCTGGCGGGCGGCTCGTCGCCCCACCGCGCAGCTGGCTGCGGATATCGCTGGTTAGCCTGCACCAGTGCGGCTTCCGCCCTGGCACCGAGAAACACATAGAGCCCCAGCGCCAGCAGCAACCCCACGGCGCAGCCCATCACCCCCACCGCAGGCCAGAGCAGTTCGCTCTGGCCGAGGGATCCCTTGAACAGCAGCAGCAACCCCTCGATGGAGACCGCGATCAGGATGGCGGCGATAAAGCGGGTAATGGTGCGCCGGATGGCGCTGTGGCGGAAGATGTCCTTATGCAGCAGCACCTCCTCTTCGAGGATGGTCTTGCCGAGATCGAACACCGCCAGCGCGAGCGTGAGGAAGATGATGGCGCTGAAGGCCCCCAGCCGGTTCTGCTGGGTGCCGCACAGGAGCAGATAGAGCTGTTCCAGCCCGTGCCAGATGAGGGTGCCGACGATGAGAAACAGGGCCAGACTCAGGACGACGTAGACGGCCCTGAACCAGGGAATGGCGCGCCGCCGCTCCCTGTCCCCCATCAGCCAGGCGATCAGCTGGTGCAGGTTGATCTCCAGCTCCCGGCCATGGCCCTGCACCAGCAGGCGCAGCTGCCCCTGGGCCGCCGGAACGGGCGCCAGTATGGCAGGCCTGATCTGGGGGGCCAGGCTCTTCACCTCCTCGACGAAGGCATAGGTCTTGAGAGACGCCTCGGGGAGGGTGAGCAGCCCCAGCAGCAGGGGGGCCAGCTCGGTTTCGTACTCCTGATAGCGCCGCAGCACATCGATGGGGCTCATCTCTGCCATATACACCTCGGTCCAATGGGCTCCTGAAGCAGGGGCCTGCAAATTGTGGGCCCGATTTATGACAGCCCGTGTACGGCGCGGCGCACCAGCAGGTGGCAAGGTTCCGGTGAGGGACTTAAGGATGCACCACTATGGTGCCTTGTCGGGACGAGCAAACAAAAAAGGGCCCCATCGGGGCCCTCTGCACATCTTGCTGCTTGTCAGCCAGCCAGCTTGGCGAAGCTGCGCTCGGCGGCCGCCAGGGTGTGTTCAATCTCCTTGTCGCCGTGCGCCAGCGACAGGAAGCCCGCCTCGTAGGCGCTCGGTGCCAGATAGACACCCTCTTCCAGCATCAGGTGATAGAAGCGCTTGAAGCGTTCCATGTCGCAGCGAGTCACCTGCTCGTAGCGGGTGATCTCGGTCTCGTCGGTGAAGAAGAAGCCGAACATGCCGCCCACGTAGTTGATGGCGAGCGGGATGCCGTGCCTGGCGGCGGCGGCTTTGAGCCCCTCGGCGACACGGGCGGTCTTGGCGCTCAGCTGCTCATAGAGGCCCGGCTCCAGCAGCAGGTCCAGCATGGTGAGGCCGGCGGCCATGGCCACCGGGTTGCCGGAGAGGGTACCAGCCTGATAGACGGGGCCGGTCGGGGCGATGTGTTGCATCACCTTCTTCTTGCCGCCGAAGGCGCCCACCGGCATGCCGGCACCGATGATCTTGCCGAGGGTGGTGAGATCCGGGTCGATGTTGTAATGGCCCTGGGCACCACGCAGGGAGACGCGAAAACCCGTCATCACCTCATCCAGGATCAGCAGGGCGCCGAACTCGTCACAAATGGCGCGCAGCCCTTCCAGGAAGCCGGGCACCGGCGGGATGCAGTTCATGTTGCCAGCGACCGGCTCGACGATGATACAGGCGATCTCGCTGCCGTACTGGGTGAAGGCTTCGCGCACCGAGTCCAGATCGTTAAAGACACAGGTGAGCGTGTGTTTGGCGAAATCGGCCGGTACGCCCGGGCTGTTGGGCTGACCCAGGGTGAGGGCACCGGAGCCGGCCTTGACCAGCAGGGAGTCGGCATGGCCGTGGTAGCAGCCTTCAAACTTGACGATCTTGTCGCGACCGGTGTAGCCGCGGGCCAGCCGGATGGCGCTCATGGTCGCCTCGGTGCCGGAGTTGACCATCCGCACCTGCTCCATGGAGGGGACGATCTGGCGCACCTTCTCGGCCATCAGCACTTCGATCTCGGTCGGGGCACCGTAGCTAAGCCCTTTTTCCACCGCCTTGATGACCGCGGCCTTGATGGCCGGGTGGTTGTGACCGAGCAGCATGGGGCCCCAGGAACCGATGTAATCCACATAGGCCTGGCCGTCCACGTCATAGAGGTAGGCGCCATCGGCGTGATCGATGAAGCGGGGTGTGCCGCCGACCCCGTTGAAGGCGCGGACCGGTGAGTTGACGCCACCGGGAATGGTCTGGCGGGCCTGTTCAAACAGCTGATCTGATTTTGACATGGATCATCCTTAATGGGATTTTGGTCGTTACCCGGGCGCAGGCTGCCGATTGCGGCTCGGCAGGGGATGGCGGGAGGAGTATGCTTTGCGCTCTCGCCCCGGACTCTCGCCCGTGATACATGAAACGGGCCGACTATAGCAGAAAGGCCCAGAGCTGGGCAGCCGAGGCCGAGGTGTGTCTGGTCCTCGTTAGATGAGCGTGATTATCCATGGAGCAACAAGCCATTCCTTCCGCCGACGCGGCCTCGCTGCGTCGTCCTCCAGTCTTGCAGCGCCTGATACGGCGGGACAAGATGCCGCTGCTGGTGCTCCTGCTGGCGGCCCTGGTCGGCCTGCTGGCAGGCCTGGTGTGCGGATTGTTCGAGTCTTGCGTTCACTGGCTGGCCCAGCAGCGTGTCGACTTGCTGGCCGATCGCCCCTGGTGGCAGCTCGGTCTGCTCGGCTTTGGTTTCAGCGCCCTGCTGGGGTTGGTCGGCTATTTCCTCACTCATGCCTTTGCCCCCGAGGCGGGGGGATCCGGTATCCCGGAAATTGAAGGGGCCATGGACGACCTGCGCCCGGTACGCTGGTGGCGGGTGTTGCCGGTGAAGTTTTTTGGCGGGGTCTGTACCCTGAGTTCCGGCATGGTGCTGGGGCGGGAGGGGCCCTCGGTGCAGATAGGGGGCAACCTCGGCAAGATGGTGGCGGATATCTTCCGGTTGCCCAAGGAGCATGGCCACGCCCTGCTGGCTGCCGGTGCGGCGGGTGGTCTCGCTGCGGCCTTCAATGCCCCGCTGGCAGGGATACTGTTTGTCATGGAAGAGATGCGACCGCAATTTCGCTACTCCTTCCTCGCCATCAAGGCGGTCGGGATTTCGGCCGTCATGGCGACCCTGATGCTGCAGAACATGAAAGGGCAATCCCCCGTCATCATGCTGCCTCACTACGACGCTCCGGCCTTGAAGGCGCTCTGGCTGTTTCTCTTCATGGGGGGCTGCTTTGGTGTGCTGGGGTTCGTCTTCAACAAGCTGGTGCTCGCCTGTCAGGATGGTTACCTGGCATTGCATCAGAACAAGCGCCACCGCTTCGTCATCATCGGCATGGGGGTGGCTGGAACCTTTGGCATGCTGTCGCTGTTCGCCCCTTCGGTCACTGGAGGGGGAATCGAGCTCATCCCGCATCTGACGGGGGGAGACTATGCGATGGCGACGCTCTTCATCATCTTCTCGGTGCGACTGGTGGGTACCCTCATCTGCTTTTGCTCGGGGGCCCCTGGTGGTGTCTTTGCGCCGACCCTGGCGCTGGGCACCCTGTTCGGGGTGATCTTTGGTCACCTGTTCCACTCTGCATTTCCCGATCTCGGCATCGAACCGGGCGCCTTTGCCATCGCCGGCATGGGGGCGCTCTTCGCCGCCACCGTGCGTGCCCCCATTACCGGCATCGTGCTGGTGACCGAGATGACCGACAACTATCAGCTGATCCTGCCCATGATGATCACCACCATAGGGGCAACCCTGGTGGCGCAATGGTTGGGGGGGCGCCCTATCTATTCCCAGATCCTGGAGCGAACTTTACGGCTTGCTGCGCGTCAAAACCGGGGTGAAAGCAGCATCGCGACCGGTTAACTCTTTGTTTATCCGTATCAATCCGGCATGGTCGCGTATAGTGAAAAGAAACCGGCCGTGTTGATGTCGGCATATAGAAGAGGCCTTATGTCCCAAATCGTGAAGTTATTGGTGGTGCTGGCCGTGGGGGCATGTATCGGTTATGTCGTCGGGAACAGACAGGAGCTGGCTCAGAGCAGCCTGATGACGGTGCAGCAAGAGACGTTGGAGCGTCAGAGCAAGGCCATTGCACAACTGAAGACGGATCTCGGCGTCAGGGAGACCCTGCTGGCGACCCAGAAGGCCGCCTTCGAGCAACTTCAGCAGACGCTCAAGGATCAGGAAGCCCAGGTACAGGAGCAGAAACGTCAGCTCGCCTTCTTCGAGCGCATCATGCGTCCCACCGGCGAACAGGTGGGGGTATCCATCGACAATCTGACATTGCAGGAGACGAGTGTGCCGGGTCGCTACCACTATCGTCTGGCGCTCACACAACCCGCCAAGAAGCGGGAGCTGTTTCGGGGGCAGGTGCAGATCCGGCTCGAAGGCAGTCTGGCTGACAAGCCCAGGATCCTCAGTGGCCGGGACCTTGGCATGAAGGTGGGGGAGGGACGCTACGCGTTGCGATATTTCCAGCTCTTGGAGGGCAATTGGCAGCTTCCCTCAGGCTTCATCCCGGACAGGGTGAGAATCCTCATCCCGAAGGAGGGTCGGCAACCGGCCCAGGAACTGGTGGCCGAGTGGAACGAGGTGCTCAAGCCTCTGATCGCTCAACCAGTCCCCTTGCCGGCAGCGCAGTAAGAGAGTGGTGAATACTTGAACTAAATGGTCGGGTATTGGATAATTTCGCGGTTTCCATGTTTGTGGATGTAACGGTTGTGAGGTCAGCAATGAGTGCAGTAGCAGAAGCCCCCTTGCCCATCCAGATGACGGATGCGGCAGCCAACAAGGTAAAGACCTTGATCACCGAAGAAGAGAATCCCGAACTCAAGTTGCGGGTCTACATCACTGGGGGGGGCTGCTCCGGTTTCCAGTACGGTTTCACGTTTGACGAGAAAATCAATGATGGCGATACCGTGGTCGAGAAGAGCGGCGTCACCATGGTGATCGATCCCATGAGCCTGCAATACCTGGTCGGCGGCAGCGTGGATTACACCGAAGGCCTGGAAGGTTCCCGTTTCACCGTGACCAACCCCAACGCCACGACGACCTGCGGTTGCGGTTCCAGTTTCTCCATCTGATCTACAAGCAGCGTGATGTGAAGGGCCCCGAGGGGCCCTTTTCATTTTTGTGTGCCTGGCGTGGCTGGCATGTAGATCTTGATGTGGCGAAAACGGGTACCGATTGGTAGCGATAGAGAAGGTGTGCAGGCTCATTTAGATGAATCGTTGATGGTTTTTTAGTCTGGTTGGTTGTTGATTAAACACCTGGACGTCTTTTTCAAATAAACACGTAGTTTTCGCTTGTCAGCGAGAATCATATCCCTATAATGCGCCTCCATCAGCACGGCGCAGTGCGTGTCTGGTCCACCTTGCAAAGCAAGCTGGTGAGGGTTATAGTTTCAGACCCTGCTCTTTAACAATTTGAATCAAGCAATCTGTGTGGGCACTCACAGCATCGAGCATCAAAAACAATTTTTGATATCAATGTCTGATGAAGTGACCAAAGCAACGAAAGTTGCAGCAGTTAATTCAGCAATTCATTGAGCCGCCTTAACAGGCAACCAAACTTAAATTGAAGAGTTTGATCATGGCTCAGATTGAACGCTGGCGGCAGGCCTAACACATGCAAGTCG